>NZ_JBFBFP010000010.1:0-232631 GCF_040684275.1 Streptomyces sp. NPDC091371 | reverse complement strand
CTCTTCCCGTGGCTGACCGCGGGCAAGAACATCGAACTCGCCCTGCGGCTGCGCGGGGTGGCCAAGGCCGACCGCAAGCCGGAGGCCGAACGGCTCCTGGAGCTGGTCCGCCTCGGCGGCGCGTACGGCAAGCGCGTCCACGAGCTGTCCGGCGGCATGCGCCAGCGCGTGGCGCTGGCCCGGGCCCTGGCCCAGGACAGCCGCCTGCTGCTGATGGACGAGCCCTTCGCGGCCCTGGACGCCATCACCCGCGACGTCCTGCACGGCGAACTCACCCGCATCTGGGAAGAGACCGGCCTGTCCGTCCTCTTCGTCACGCACAACGTGCGCGAGGCCGTCCGCCTCGCGCAGCGCGTGGTCCTGCTCTCCTCCCGCCCCGGCCGGGTCGCGAAGGAATGGACCGTGGACATCCCGCAGCCGCGCCGCATCGAAGACGCGGACGTCGCGGAACTGTCCCTTGAGATCACTGAACACCTGCGTGGGGAGATCCGCCGCCATGGCCAGCACTGAAACCAAGCCGAAGTCGGACGACCTCGCGGGCCTCGAAGCCGGTCTGGACGCCCTCGACGCCGTCCAGACCCACCGCACCCCGCTCCGCGAGATCCTCACCAAGAAGGTCCTCCCCCCTGTCCTCGCCGTCGGCCTCGTCCTGCTGGTCTGGCAGGTCCTCGTCGCGGCGAAGGTCACCGAGGAGACCAAGCTCCCGCCCCTGTCCGCGGTCTGGGACAGCCTGTCCGACATGTGGCTCAACGGCACCCTGCTGGAGGTCATCTGGACGAGCGTGTCCCGCGGCCTCCTCGGCTTCGTCCTCGCCCTGGCCATCGGCACCCCGCTCGGCCTGCTGGTCGCCCGGGTGAAGTTCGTACGCGCGGCGATCGGCCCGATCCTCCAGGGACTGCAGTCCCTGCCCTCGGTGGCCTGGGTCCCGCCGGCCGTGCTCTGGTTCGGCCTCAACGACGCCATGATGTTCACGGTGATCCTGCTGGGCGCCGTCCCGTCCATCGCCAACGGCCTCGTCTCCGGCATCGACCAGATCCCCCCGCTCTACCTGCGGGCCGGCCGCACCCTCGGAGCCACCGGCCTGCGCGGCGCCCGGCACATCGTCATGCCGGCCGCGCTGCCCGGCTACCTGGCCGGCCTCAAGCAGGGCTGGGCCTTCTCCTGGCGCTCCCTCATGGCCGCCGAGATCATCGCCTCCTCCCCCGACCTGGGCCTGGGCCTGGGCCAGCTCCTGGAGAACGGCCGCAACAACATCGACCTGCCCGGCGTGTTCCTCGCGATCATCCTGATCCTGATCGTCGGCATCGCCATCGACCTGCTGATCTTCAGCCCGCTCGAGCGGTGGGTACTGCGCAGCCGCGGCCTGCTGGTCAAGAGCTGAGCGCCTCGGAGCGGCCCCGGCTACGGGGCCGCCAGAGCCTCCGTCGGTGAGAGCCGGGAGGCGCGGACGGCCGGGTAGAGGCCGGCCAGGGCGCCGATGGCGAGGGTCGCGGCGATACCGCCGAGAACGGCCCACGGGGGTATGACCGCCGGCCAGTCCTGGTAGACGGCGTACCCGGTGGTCACGGCCGTTGCCAGCAGCGCCCCGCCCGCTCCGCCCAGCGCGGACAGCAGCAGGGCCTCGGCGAGGAACTGGGTCCGGATCTGTCCCCGGGTGGCGCCCAGGGAGCGCCGCAGGCCGATTTCGGCGCGGCGTTCCAGGACGGAGATGACCATGGTGTTGGCCACGCCGACACCGCCGACGAGCAGGGCCACCCCGCCGAGGCCGGGCAGCAGCCCCGTGAAGCTCGGGGAGGACCTCCTGCAGATCAACGACCGGCACGAGCGGCTCATCACCGGTCTGCTGCTGCTGGCCGGCTCGGACCACCACGTCCCCGAGCGGCAGCCCGTCGACCTCGCCGACGTGGTCACCCATGTGGCCGCCCAGTCCGCCGCCGAGGCCCGGCGGGCGGGGATCGCCCTGCACGCCGAGCCCGGCCCCGCCCCCACCACCGGTGACGCGCTGCTGCTCGAACGGCTGGTGCAGAACCTCGTGGAGAACGGCGTACGGCACAACACCGGCCCGGACGGATGGGTACGGGTGATCAGCCGCACCCGCGACGACGGCCGGGTCGAGATCGAGGTGGGCAACACCGGACCCGAGGTGCCGCCCTACGAGATCCCCACCCTGTTCGAACCCTTCCGCCGCCTGGGCACCGAGCGCCTGGTCACGGCCAAGGGCGCGGGCCTCGGCCTGTCCATCGTCCGCTCCGTCGCCCGCGCCCACGGCGGCGACGTCATCGCCCGCCCCCGCCCCGACGGAGGGCTGACCGTCACCGCCACGCTCCCGCGGGACCCCGGGAGCAACTGAGGAGTCCGCTCCCGCGCAAAAAATCAGCGGAAATACTGACATGCGATGTTTTGGCCGCCTCTGGCGGGCAATGCTCCTGGTAGACCTACGAAGCGAGCGAGGGAGCTCGACCGCAGTAGCCGACTGGGGCGGAAGAAGGTCGTCCGCCGTGGCCGACGTCAACGGTAGGGCTGAGAGGCCCGACGGTCGGGAGACCCGAGGGCGACCCCCATACCTGATCCGGACAATGCCGACGCAGGGAGCCCGTTTCGTGGGTCGCCGCGCGTCACGCGCCTGCCGCCCCCGGGACAGGGTCTTCGATCCGGTCGACGACGATGACCGCCACGTCGTCCGCCAGGCGGCCCTCCGTATGGCGGAGCAATCCCCGGCGCAACCCCTCGAGGAACGCGAGCCGGGTGTGGTCTCCCATCGCCGCCATGGCCTCGGGCAGGTCGAAGAAGGTGTTCTCGCCGTCGCGGGCCTCGATGACGCCGTCGGTGTGCAGCAACAGCCGGTCCCCCGGCGCGAACCGGTAGCTGTCCAGCTGCCCGGGCGGGCCGCTGATGAATTCCTCGAGGCCCAGCGGCGGCAGGGGCGTGGTGGGCGTCAGCGGCCGGACCGTGCCGTTCCGCAGGAGCAGCGGCGGCGGATGGCCCCGGTTGATCACCTCGACGTCGGGTCCGTCCGGGATCTGGGCCAGGAGCACGGTGACGAAGCCCTCCAGGACGGCGTCCTCACCGCCGGACCGGCCCGCGGCCGCGACCGCGGAGTCCCGGCGCAGGGCCGCTCCGCAGTGGTTCACGACCTCCACCAGGTCGTCCTCGTAGTGCACGGCCTCCCGGAACGCGCCGAGCACGACCGCGGCGGCCCGTACCGCGGGCAGCCCTTTGCCCCGGACGTCCCCGACGATCATCCGGACGCCGTACCGGGTCTGGACGGCGTCGTACAGATCGCCGCCGATCTGCGCGCCCGCCTCGGCCGCCAGGTACATGCTGGCCGCCCGTACGGGGCCCAACCGGGCCGGCACCGGCCGCAGCAGGACGTCCTGGGCGGCCGCGGCGATCCGGCGGATCTGGTTGAGCTCGTTCTCCCGGCGCGTGCGCACGGCGCGGCTCGTGATGACGCTCGCCACCGACACCAGGAACAGGGCGACGAGGTTCGTGTAGACCTGCTGGCCGCCCCAGGCCTGGTTGTGGGTGGCGGTGGCCACGCTGACCCCGAGGGCCACCGCCGCGGCCGCGAGCGTCCCCTTGGGACCCATCGTCACGGCCGCCAGTGCGGGTGTGGCAACGAGCAGGGGGCCGGTGTACACGACGTGCGCGGGCGTGAGCTCGATGACGAGCACCGCCAGGGCGATTGCGAAGGGCAGGCCCTCCGCGAGGGCGAAGAGGACCTGGTGGTGACCGCCGGCTCCCGGTCCCGGGGGCGAGCGCAAGGGCGCTCTCATGCATACAGCCTGCCTCGCCCCGGCGTACGGCCGCCACTCGTCGGGTCTTCGCCCGCGGGCGAAGACGCCGCCGCCGCGACCGGGTAGGGATGCGGAAACGGCGGGCCCCCCGTCCCGCCGCCCTGCGAGTCTGGAGCGCCGCACACCCATGAGCACCCACCCCGCGGAGGTTCCCCGGGTCTCCCGTCAGGAGTTCGACGCCCTCTTCGCCGCGCTCCGCACCTGGGGCCGCTGGACGCCGGCCGACCGGGGCGCCTGGAACCGGGTCACCCCGGACCATGTGCGGCGGGCAGCCGCCCTGGTCCGGGACGGTACGACCGTCCCCCTGGGACGGCCCTGGAACACCCGGCCCGGTCCCGACAACACCAGGCCCGCCCTGCACTACATGTCCGACCTCGGCGACGTGGAGCCCCCGGAACCGGCCACCCACAAGGACTTCCTCGGCGTGGACTACCACGGCAAGGCCGTGACCCACCTCGACGCGCTGTCGCACATCGCCTACCGGGGACGGCTCTACGAGGGACACCCGGCACGCGAGGTCATCGGCGCCGGCGGCGCCCGCTTCGGGGCGGTGGCGGCGCTCGGCCCGCTCGTCACCAAGGGCGTGCTCCTCGACCTGCCCGCCGTCCTCGGGGCCGACTGGCTGGAGCCCGGGCAGGCGGTCCACGCCCGTGACGTCATCGCCGCCGAGCGCGGGCTCGGCCTCGCGATCGACGACGGGTGTGCGGTGCTGCTGCGCTCCGGCCGGTTCCTGCGCCGCCGTCGGCTGGGCCCGTGGGACGTCGGCTCGGCGAGCGCGGGCTTCCACGTGGACGCGATGCCGCTGCTGGCCGGGCGTGCGATCAGCCTGCTCGGCGCGGACGGGGACAGCGACGTGCGCCCGTCCCCGGTCGAGGGCCTCCACTCCCCCGTCCACACCCTCGCCATCGCGGCCATGGGGGTGCCGCTGCTGGACAACCTGGACCTGGAGGCGCTGTCCGCCGCTTGCGCCGAAGCGGGCCGCTACGAGTTCATGATCGTCGTGACGCCCCTCGACGTCCCCGGCGGTACGGGATCGCCGGTCAATCCGGTGGCCGTCCTGTGAAGCGGCGTTTTGCCGGGAATATACTCAAAACGCGCTGATTGGACTGGCCAGGCCACACCGGCAAGGGAAGTGATGCAGATGGGGGTCACGGGCGACCAGATCGGCCCCGCACGCTCCCGTGAGCGGTTCCTGGTCGGCGAGTCGGTCGAGACCGGAGTGCGCAGCCCGATTCTGGACTCGTGGCTGCGCTGCCGGCTGCTGGGACTGTCGCCGGACCAGACCGAGCTGCCCTACAGCGACGACTTCGATCCGGACGGCCGGCTCGTGCGTGCGGCCGGACCCGTCCTCGACCAGTTGCAGCACCGATTCTCCGGCAGCCAGATGAACATCTCGGTCGCCGACGCGAACGGCACGGTGCTGCAACGCCGTTTCGGCGAGCCCTCGCTGGAGTACAGCCTGCCCCCCATCCAGAGCGTCCCCGGCTTCGTCTTCGCCGAGCGGGTCGCCGGGACCAACGGCATCGGCCTCGCGCTGGCCGAGCGGCGCCTCATCCAGGTCTACGGCGCCGAGCACTTCGCCGAGCGCGCCCAGCGGAGCGCCTGCTGCGCCGTCCCCGTCCGCGACCGGCTCAGCGGGATGATCCTGGGCGTGCTCTGCTTCGGGTACCCCTACGCCTTCGAGCGCCCCGCCCTGGCCGTCGCGGTCCGCCGGGCCGCCGAGGCGATCGAGCGGCGGCTGATGGAGCAGAGCTCGGCGCGCGAGCGCGTGCTGTTGCGCGCGTACGTCGATGCCGAACGGCGCGCGCGGACCGGCGGGGCCGCCGGGGACGGGCTCCACATCGGGCCGGCCGAGCTGGACGGACTGGCCGGACTGGCCGGACTGGCCGGTCTCAAGCTGGACCCGCACGATCAGGCGATCCTCAAGGAGAAGGCGACCGAGCTCCTCGCCTCGTCCCGGAGGGCCGCCGTGGACGTCACCCTCCCCCACGGCCGGGAAGCCACTCTGCTGAGCCGCCCGGTCACGAGCCGCTCCGGGGTGGCGGGCATGGTCGTGGAGGCCGTGCTCAACAGCGACACGCAGCCGGTCCACCACCTCTCCGTCGCGCCCCGGGCCGGGCGGCCCCGCGCCGGACCGCCGCCCGCAAGTCCGCCTTCCGCCGGGCCGCCCTCCGGCGCTGCCGGGCCCAGCCCCGGAACCGTCCGCGGCCTGGTGCTGGTCGGCGAGCCGGAGGTCGGGAAGTACGCCATAGAGGCGCGGCGCCGCCTGGAGCTGCTGGCCGAGGCCAGCACCCGTATCGGCACCACCCTCGACGTGAGCCGCACCGCCTGGGAACTCGCCGAACTGGCCGTCCCGGGCCTGGCCGACTACGTCACCGTCGACCTCCCCGGGGCCGTGCTGCGCGGCGACGAGTCCCCCGATCCCGAGGCCGACCTGCACCGCACGGTGGTCCACGGCATCCGCGACGACTGCCCCTTCTACCCGGTCGGACAACACCTGGAGTTCCAGGCCGGGACCCCCCACATGCGCGCCCTGGCCGGCGGGCGGGCGGTCCTGGAACCCGAGCTGAAGTCCGCGGCCGGCTGGTTCGCCCAGAGTCCCGAGCGCTCCCGGCAGGTCCTCGACCACGGGGTGCACTCCCTCATCGCCGTCCCGCTGTTCGCCCGCGGCGTCCTGCTGGGCATCGCGAGCTTCTACCGCTCGCAGGACCCGGCGCCCTTCGGGGACGACGACAGCCGGCTGGCCCAGGAACTCGCGGTCCGCGCCGCCCTGTGCATCGACAACGCCCGCCGCTACACCCGCGAGCACACCCTGGCCCTGGCCCTGCAGCGCAGCCTGCTCCCGCGCGGCCTGCCCGAACAGGGCGCCGTCGAGGTGGCCCACCGCTATCTGCCCGCCGAATCCGGAGTGGGCGGCGACTGGTTCGACGTCATCCCGCTGTCCGGCACCCGTGTCGCCCTCCTCGTGGGCGACGTCGTCGGCCACGGGCTGCACGCCGCCGCCACGATGGGGCGGCTGCGGACCGCCGCACGCAACTTCGCCGAACTGGAGCTCGCCCCCGACGAGCTCCTCACCCATCTCGACAACCTCCTGGTGCGCCTGGACCGGGAGGAGGGCGACGACGCCACGGGCAGCACCGGCATCGTCGGCGCCACCTGTCTCTACGCCATCTACGACCCCACCTCGCGGCACTGCACCATGGCCCGGGCCGGACACCTCCCGCCGGCCCTGGTCCATCCAGACGGCACCGTGACCTTCCCCGACGTGCCCGCCGGGCCGCCGCTGGGCCTGGGCGGCCTGCCCTTCGAGACGGCCGAGATCGTGCTCCCCGAAGAGAGCACGCTGATCCTCTACACCGACGGGCTCGTCGAGGACCGCCACCGCGACATCGACGTCGCCCTCGACGAGCTGCGGCGCGCCCTGGCCCATCCGGACCGGACCCCGGAGGACACCTGCCAGGCGGTCATGGACGTCATGGCGCCCGAGCACCCCTCGGACGACATCGCCCTGCTCGTCGCCCGCACCCACACCCTGCCCGCGGACCGGATCGCCGTGTGGGACCTGCCGGCCGATCCCGCTCGGGTCTCCGACATCCGGGCCGCCGCCACCCGCCGGCTGGCCCAATGGGGGCTGGACGACGTCGCGTTCGCCGCCGAGCTGGTGCTGAGCGAGCTGGTCACCAACGCGATCCGCTACGGCACCGAGCCGATCCAGGTGCGCCTGATCCACGACCGCGCACTGATCTGCGAGGTGTCGGACGGCACCAGCACCGCCCCGCACCTGCGGCGGGCGGCCAACACGGACGAGGGCGGGCGCGGGCTGTTCCTCGTCGCACAGCTGACCCAGGCATGGGGCACCCGCCACACCCCGCAGGGCAAGGTCATCTGGGCCGAATGCTCACTGGCTGCCGCATAACCTCCATTTCACCCGAGAACATCCCTTGAGTCCCAGTAGCATCCTCGCTGTCCCACCTTCCCGAGAGGGAGCTTCCAGGTCGGCCCCGGAGACGTCCGTGCATGACGCCCATGACGCCCATGACCCCACTGATCCCCCGACGAGCCGTCCGCTCCGGCACTCCGGCGGGGAGCCGCTCGTACGGATGCGCGGTCTCGGCAAGCGGTTCGGCGGCACCGTCGCGCTGGACGGGGTGAGCCTCGACCTCCTCGGCGGCAGCGTGCTCGCCCTCCTCGGCCCCAACGGCGCCGGGAAGTCCACGCTCATCAAGGTCCTCGCCGGGGTCCAGCGCGCCGACGAGGGCGAGGTGACGGTGGCCGGGCACCCGCTCGGGTCCGACGCCGCCGCCGGGAAGATGTCCTTCATCCACCAGGACCTCGGCCTGGTCGAGTGGATGACGGTCGCCGAGAACATCGCCCTCGGGACGGGCTACCCGCGCCGCCACGGCCTGATCTCCTGGCGGCGCACCCGCGAGCGCTGCGCCGATGCCCTCGGGATCGTCGCCGGACACCTGGACGCCGATGCCCGGATCGCGGACCTCGCCCCCGCCGAGCGTTCGCTGGTGGCCATCGCCCGGGCCCTCGCGCGCCGCGCGGAGCTCTTCGTCCTCGACGAGCCGACCGCCACGCTCCCCGCCGCCGACTGCGCCCGGCTCTTCGACGTCCTGCACGCGCTGCGCGACCGGGGGCACGGCATCCTGTACGTCAGCCACCGCATCGACGAGGTCTACCGGGTCGCCGACAGGTTCGCCGTCCTGCGCGACGGCCGCCTGGTCAGCCAGGGGCCGCTGGCCGGGTACGGGCCCGCCCGTCTGGTCCACGACATCGCGGGCGGCATGCCGGCCGGGCGGGGCCCCGCCACCGTGCCGGCGCCCGCGCCCGGCCGTCCTCCCGTGCTGCGTCTCGACGCCGTGACGACCCGGCGCACCCGGCCCGTCAGCCTGGACCTGGCTCCCGGGGAAATCCTCGGCATGGTGGGGCTGACCGGCGCGGGCCACGCGCACCTGGGGCGCGCCCTCGCCGGGGCCCTGCCGCTGCTCGGCGGGCGGGCACTGCTCGACGGGCGGCCGTACCATCCGCGCACCGTGGCCGCGGCCGTCGGCCGGGGGGTCGGCTTCGTGGCCGCCAACCGCCAGGAGGAGGGCTGCGCCCCCGATCTGACGGTCCGGGAGAACCTCTTCGCCAACCCCCGGGCGGCCGGCGGGCCGGCCTGGCGCCCGCTCGGTGCCCGCCGTGAGCGGAGCGAGGCCGCCGCGCTGATCGCACGGTTCTCCGTGCGCCCCGCCGACGGCGAGGTGCCCATCGCCACGCTGTCCGGCGGCAACCAGCAGAAGGTGGTCCTCGGCCGGTGGCTCCGCGGACGTCCGAAGCTGCTGATCCTCGAGGAGCCGACGGCGAGCGTGGATGTCGGCGCCAAGGCGGCGATCCACCGGCTGCTCGACGGAGCGGCCGCCGAGGGCCTGGCGGTCCTGCTGCTGTCCACCGACTTCGAGGAGGTCGCGGAGCTCTGCCACCGCGCGCTGGTGTTCGTCCGCGGATCGGTGGCGGCCGAGCTCGCGGGCGCCGCCCTGACGCCGGCCGGACTCACCCGCGCCGCCTCGGCCATGCCCGCGATCACCGGAAGCACGACGGCACGGTGACCCGCTGGTCCCCGCGCGGGCATCACCTCGTCGGGAGCTACGGCCTGCCGGCCCTGACCGCCCTGCTCTTCCTCGTCTTCTCCGTCGTCCTGCCGGACACCTTCCCCACCCGGGACAACGTGTCCTCGATCCTCTCCAACCAGTCGATCCCCGCCCTCCTCGCCCTCGGTGTGACGATCCCCATCGCCACCGGCAAGTTCGACCTGTCCATCGGCTACGGGCTGGGCCTGGCGCACGTCCTGGTGATGTACCTCATCGTGGACGGGTCGGCGCCGTGGCCGCTCGCCTGCCTCGCCGTCATCGTCGGCGGGGCGCTGGTCGGCGCCCTGAACGGGGTCATCGTGGAGTTCGCCCGGATCGACTCCCTCATCGCGACGCTCGGCACCGGCAGCATCATGTACGCCCTCACCGGATGGCTCACGGACGGCAGCCGGATCGTGCCCGGCCCGGACGGCCTGCCGGCCGCCTTCACGAGCCTCTACGACGCCCGGTTCCTCGGGCTGCCGGTGCCCGCCTTCTACGTCCTCGCCGCCGTCGTCGTCCTCTGGGTGGTGCTGGAGCGGCTGCCGCTCGGCCGGTACTTCTACGTCGTCGGCTCCAACCCCCGCGCCGCCGCCATCATCGGCATCCCCACCCGCAGGTACTCCGTCTACGCCTTCGCCGGTTCGGGCCTGGTCGTGGGCATCGCCGGGGTCCTGCTCGCCGCGCAGCAGCAGATCGGCAACCCGAGTGTCGGCCTGGACTACCTGCTGCCGGCCTTCGTCGGCGCGCTGCTCGGCTCGACCACGGTCAAGCCCGGTCGCGCCAACGCGATCGGAACGCTCGTGGCCGTCAGCGTGCTCGCCGTCGGGCTCGCCGGGATCGGCCAGCTCGGCGCCCAGTTCTGGGCCACCCCCCTGTTCAACGGATGCACGCTGCTGCTGGCGGTCGGCCTGGCCGGCTATGCGGCCAGGCGGCGGCTGCGCTCGCCCGCCCCCCAGCCCCCAGCGCACCCCTAGTCAGGAGCAGTGTGTACAAGAACCGGAACAGCGTCCTCGCGGCCGCGGCCCTGTGGGCGGCCGTCTCCGCCCTCGTCGGGGGCTGCGGCAACGGCCCGTCGCCGGCCGCGGCCCCGCCCACCGCCGCCCGCTGCCCGGCCGTGCTCGCGGAGGCGAAGGCTGCCGTCGGGCGGGCCGAGCGTTCCGACCTCACCTGGAACGGCCCCACGGCCGGCCCGGAGGCGGTTCCCGACAAGACCGTCGTCTACGTGGCCCAGACCATGACCAACCCCGGTGTCGCCGGGGTCGCCGCGGGCGTCCGGGAAGCCGCGGCGGCCATCGGCTGGCAGGTCCGGGTGATCGACGGCGGGGGCACCCCGGCGGGCATCCAGGCGGCGCTCAGCCAGGCCGTCACCCTCAAACCCTCCGGCATCGTCATCGGCGGCTTCGATCCCCGGCTCACGGCGCAGCAGGTGGCACGGGCCGAGGCCGCGGGCATCCCGCTGATCGGCTGGCACGCGGTCAGCTCCCCCGGGCCGAGCTCGAGTCCCCGGCTCTTCACCAACATCACCACGAAGGTGGAGGAGGTGGCGGGGATCAGCGCGGACTGGGTCATCGCCCGGTCCGCCGGCGACGCCGGGGTGGTCGTCTTCACCGACGACTCCATCCCGTTCGCCCGCCACAAGGCCGAGCTGATCAAACGGCGGCTGGCCGACTGCCCCGGGGTGCGGGTGCTGGCGACCGAGAACATCCCCATCCCGGACGCGAGTCAGCGCACCCCGCAGCAGGTCTCCTCCCTGGTGTCCCGCTTCGGGGACCGGTGGACCCACTCCGTCGCGATCAACGACCTGTACTTCGCCGACGCCGCCCCGGCGCTGCGCGCCGCCGGGCGCCCCGGCGCGGGGCCGCCCTTCAACATCGGCGCGGGCGACGGCGATCCGTCCGCCTTCCAGCGCATCAGCAGCCGGCGGTTCCAGGCCGCGACCGTCCCCGAGCCGCTGGCCCAGCAGGGCTGGCAGATCGTCGACGAGTTCAACCGGGCGTTCGCCGCCCGGCCCGCCAGCGGCTACGTCGCACCCGTCCATGTGGTGACGGCCGAGAACAGCGCCGGGGCCACGTCCTGGGACCCGCGCGGCTACCGGGAGGCGTACCAGCGGATCTGGCGCGGGGAGCAGCGGGCGGTCAGCGGTCCGATGGGTGCTCGATGACGCGGTAGCCCACACCGGGGGTGGTGGTGATGGCCGGCGGTTCGCCGAGTTTGCGGCGGAGGCGGCCGATGGTCACGGCCACCGTGTTGGTGAACGGGTCGGCGTGTTCGTCCCAGACCTGTTCGAGCAGTTCCTCCGCGCTGCGGAAGGCCGGGCTCGCGTCCAACAGGGCTTCGAGCAGGGCGAACTCCTTGACCGAGAGGTCGAGCTGCTTCCCGTCACGGGTGGCCGTGCGCCGGAGCGGATCGAGTTCGATGCCCCCGGCCCGCAGGACGCGGGCCGGGGCGGCGGGCCGGCGCCGGGCCAGCGCGCGGATGCGCAGCACCAGTTCGGGGAAGTGGAACGGTTTGGCGAGGTAGTCGTCGGCGCCCAGGACCAGCCCGCCGACCCGGTCTCCGGGTGCGGCGGCCGCGGTCAGCATCAGCACCATGACCCGGTCGTCGCGTGCGACGACCATCTGGCAGAGGGTGTCGCCGTGGATCCCCGGCAGGTCGCGGTCGAGCACGACCACGTCGTACGCGTTGACGTCGAGCTTCGCCGCCGCCTCCAGCCCGTCGTACGCCACGTCCACCGCCATGCCCTGGTCGCGCAGGCCCTCGACCAGTACGTCGGCGAGGGACCGGGCGTCCTCGACCACCAGCACTCTCATTCCGCCGCTCCGTCCTTCCCGTCCACCCGGGGCAGTACGACGGTGACCCGCAGGCCGCCCTCGGGCCGGGCGCCCAGCTCCAGGGTGCCGCCGTGCGCTTCGGCGATGGCCGCGACGATGGAGAGGCCGAGCCCGGAACCGTGCCCGTTGCCGGTGCGGTCCGCGCCCAGGCGCCGGAAGGGCTGCGCCAGCTGGGCCACCTGCCGAGGGTCGAGTTCCGGCCCGCCGGTCTCGACGGTCAGTCGCACCGTCTCGGCGTCGGCCCGGGTGCAGGCGCCGATCCAGCCCCCGGCCTGGTTGTGCGTGATGGCGTTGTCGACCACGTTGTCGACCACGCGGCGCAGCAGGCTCCGGCTCGCCCACACCTGTGCTCCGTCGTCCGCGTCCGTGCGGTGCACGGTGAGCTCCTTGGCCCCGATGTCGGCGGACCGCTCGCCGAGGGCCGCGGACACGACCTCCTCCAGCGGGACCTTCGTCGCATCGGTGAAAGCTCCGTGCTGCGTGCGGGCGAGCACGAGGAAGCCCTCCAGCAGCCGGTCGACGCGGTCGAGCTCGCTCCGCATCCGGCCGGCCAGGGCCAGCGTCTGCTGGGGGACGGGGCCGGGCTTGGCCACGGCCACGTCCACGGCGGCCCGCATGGTGGTGAGGGGGGTGCGCAGTTCGTGGGAGGCGTTGGCGACGAACCGGCGCTGGGCGGCGAAGGAGCCCTCCAGCCGCTCCAGCAGTCCGTCGATGGTGTCGGCGAGGTCCTTGACCTCGTCGCCGGGGCCGGTGACGGCCAGCCGCTCGTGCAGGTTGTCGGCGGAGATGCTCCGCGTGGCCGCGGTCATCGTCCGCAGGGGGCGCAGCACCCGCCCCGCGACGAACCACCCCAGTGCGAGCGACACCACCGCCATCACGCCCATCGCGATGGCCGATCCCAGCAGGATCTGCGTGGACTGCGCGTCGTGCACCTGCGTCAGCTGCCGTTCCAGCGCTTCGATGCGGTCCTGGGCCTGCGCCGGGGTGGCAGGCTGTTCCGGGACCTCGCCGGGCGCGGCCTGGGTGACCCTGCTCCCGGAGGCCACTCCCGCGGAAATGGCCAGCAGGGCGGTGCCCGAGAGCAGGAAGAGGCCGACGTACAGCGCGGTGAACCGCGCCCGCACGGTGCCGAACCCGCGAGGTAGAACCCGTTTCATCCCCTGGTCCTCCCTCTACGGCGGTACGGATACGGCCCCAGGCTAAGCGGCGGGACCTAACAGCGGCATGACAGCGCCCGTTCGGGTCCTGTCATGGCTCCCGCCCCAGGGTGGGGGCCATGACGGATGACATCGAGGCGACCATCGAGGTGGTCGGCCTACGCAAGCGCTTCGGGCCGCAAGTGGCACTGGACGGCATGAGCTTCACGGTCCGCCCGGGACAGGTGACCGGCTTCGTCGGCCCCAACGGCGCCGGGAAGTCGACCACGATGCGGGTGATCCTGGGGCTGGACGCGCCCGACGCGGGCCGGGCGCTGGTCGGCGGACGACCGTACCGGAGCCTGCGCGAGCCGCTCCGGCACCTGGGGGCGCTGCTGGACGCCTCGGCCCTGCAGCCGAGCCGGACCGCACGCGACCACCTGCTGTGGCTGGCCCACTCCCAGGGCCTGTCGGCGCGGCGGGTGGACTCGGTGATCGAGCAGGCGGGCCTGGGCACGGCCGCGCGGCGCAAGGCCGGCGGCTTCTCCCTGGGGATGCGGCAGCGGCTGGGCATCGCCGCGGCGCTGCTCGGCGACCCGCCGGTGCTCATGCTGGACGAGCCGTTCAACGGGCTGGACCCGGACGGCATCGTCTGGATGCGCGGCTTCCTCGCGTCGCTGGCCCGGCAGGGCCGGGCCGTGCTGGTGTCCACGCATCTGATGGGCGAGCTCCAGGACACCGCCGACCATCTGGTGGTCGTCGGACGCGGGAAGGTCATCGCGGACACCGGGGTGCGGGAGCTGCTGGCGGCGGCCTCCGGCGACCGGGTCACGGTGCGTACCTCCGCGCCGATGGGGGCGGTGGAGGTGCTGGAGGCGGCCGGTGCCACGGTGCACCTCACGGGGCACGACACGCTGGCCGTCACGGGGCTGGCCGACGAGCAGGTCGTGGCCGCCCTCGGCGGGGGCGCGGTGCCCTTCTCCCAGGTGTCGGCGCACCGCGCCACCCTGGAGGACGCCTACATGGAACTCACCCGTGACGCGGTGGAGTACCGCGGCGCTCCGGCCGGGGAGGCGGGCCGATGAACCCGACCGGCTTCCTGCGGCTGCTGCACGCGGAGTGGACCAAGTTCCGTACGATGCGCGGCTGGGTGCTGGGCATGGCCGCCGCGGCGCTGGCGACGGTGGTGGTCGGGCTCCTGGGCACGGCGGCCCCGGGCCCTTCCGGCGAGCGGGCCGACACCTCGTTCCCGCGGGGCCCTGGCGGCGAGGCCGTCAACGACAGCTTCTACTTCGTCCACCGGACCCTGACGGGCGACGGCAGCATCACCGTTCCCGTGCGTGCGCTGACCAGCGCGCTGGAGGGCGGCCCCGAGGCGGCCGCCGGCGTCCCGCCCTGGGCGAAGGCGGGGATCATCGTCAAGGAGTCCCTCACGCAGGGCTCCTCGTACGCCGCGGTCATGGCCACCGGCGCCCACGGGGTGCGGATGCAGTACGACTTCACCGGCGACGTCGCCGCCTCCGCTCCCGGACTCCCCGGCAGTGGCTCCGGACCGTCGTCCGGCTGGCTGCGGCTGGTCCGCGCCGGCTCCACGCTGACCGGTTACGCCTCCGCCGACGGCTCCCGCTGGAGCCTGGTGGGCACGGCCCGCCTGACGGGACTGCCGGCCACCGTGCAGGCCGGTCTGTTCGCGGCCACTCCCCAGGCCATGGAGAAGACCTCGGTCGGCGCGGGATTCAGCCCCGCCGTGGTCACCGGCACCTTCGGACCCGCCGAGCTCCAGGGGAACTGGTCCGGCGGGGCGTGGGCCGGGGAACAGGTCGGCGGCAGCGCGGGCACCTCCGGCAGTTATACGAACACCACGAAGGGAGGCTTCACGCAATCGGGTGCGGGCTTCACCGTGACCGGGGCGGGCGATATCGCGCCGGTGGTGGGCGGACCCGTGATGGGCCCCGGTTACACCCTGGAGAACTTCCTCGTCGGCGCGTTCGCCGGGCTGATCGTGGTGATCGCCGTCGGCACGGTCTTCGTCACCGCCGAGTACCGGCGCGGCATGATGCGTACGACCCTGGCCGCACACCCCGGGCGGGGGCAGGTCCTCGTCGCGAAGGCCGCCGTGGCGGCCTCGGTCGCCTTCGCCGTCGGGCTGGTCGCGGCCGCCGTCGCGATCCCGCTGGGTGAACAGGGTGCGGAGGGCCGGGGCTTCTCGGTCTTCCCGGTCTCGACGGCCACCGAGCTGCGCATCGTCGTCGGCACCGCCCTGCTGTTCGCCGTCACCGCGGTCCTCGCGCTCTGCGTCGGCGCGCTGCTGCGGCGCAGCGCCACCGCGGTGGCGCTGGTCGTCGCGTCGATCGTGCTGCCGTACGTCCTGGCCAGCGCCGGCGTGCTGCCCGCGGGCGCCTCGGAATGGCTGCTGCGCGTGACCCCGGCCGCCGGTTTCGCCGTGCAGCAGACCCTGCCGCGCTACGCGCAGGTCCTCAGCGTCTACGAGCCCTCGACCGGCTATCACCCGCTGCCCCCGTGGGCGGGCTTCGCGGTGCTGTGCGGCTACGCGGCGGTGGCCTTCGCCCTGGCCGTGGTGCGACTGAGGCGGAGGGACGCATGAGGTACGCGCTGTACGCCGTGCGCGCGGAGTGGACGAAGCTGCGCTCCGCGGGGGGAACGGGCAGGCTGCTGCTCCTCGCCGTCGTGCTGACCGTGGCGCTGAGCGCCGCGGCGGCCGAGGCGGCGAGGTGTCCGGGGGCGGGGTGCGGCGGGGACGCCGTCCGGATCTCCCTCACGGGCGTCACCCTCGGCCAGGCGGTGGTCGCCATCACCGCCGTGCTGACGGTCAGCGGCGAGTACGGCTCGGGCATGATCCGCACCACGTTCGCGGCCGTGCCGCACCGGATCGCCGCCTTCGGCGCCAAGGCGGCGGTCCTGACCGGGGCGGTGCTGGCGACCGGGACCGCGGCCGTCCTCGGCTCGCTGCTCGCCGGGCGGTACCTGCTGCCCGGACGCGGCTTCACCGAGGCCAACGGCCACCTGCCGCTGTCCCTGGCGGACGGTCCGACGCTGCGGGCCGCCGCGGGAACGGTCCTCTACTTCGCGCTGGTCGCGCTGCTCAGCTTCGGCATCGCCACGGCGGTCCGGGAAGCCGCGACCGCGATCGGCGCCGTCCTCGGGCTGCTCTACCTCTTCCCGATCGTCGCGCACGTGGTGGGCGACCCGGAGTGGCAGCGCCACCTGCAGCAGATCGCGCCGATGACGGCCGGTCTCGCCGTCCAGGCGACCACCCACCTCGACAAGCTGCCCATCGGCCCGTGGGCCGGGCTCGGCGTGCTCGCCGCGTGGGCCGCGGCGGCGCTGCTCACGGGCGGCCTCCTGCTGCGCCTGCGCGACGCGTAGTTCCGTTCCGTTCCGTTCGGTTCAGTTCCTCCAGGCGCCCCGTCCGGCCGGACGGGGCGCCTTGCAGCGTCCCGGTCCGGCTCACTCCGCCCGCAGGGCCCGCGCCGTCCGGGTCCGGGCCGCCCAGCCCGCCGGCAGCAGCGCGCCGGCCACCGCGATGAGCAGCCCGGCGAGGGCCAGCGCCCCCAGCAGCGCGGTGCCGTACACGTCGATGTCCGCCGGGGGGATCGTCGTGCCGACCGCTCGGCCCATCGCCGGCATCACCCAGCCGTGCAGGGCCACCCCGAGCGGCACCCCGACGGCCCCCGCGGCCAGCCCGATGGCGCCCACCGAGGTGAGGACCTGGGCCAGCGTCTGCCGGGGCGTCATCCCCAGCGCCTTGAGCACGCCGAGGTCGCGCACGCGCTCCCGGGTGTCCAGGACCACGGTGTTGAGCACTCCCAGGCAGGCCACGGCCACCAGCATCAGCGTCAGCATGGCGATCAGGGCCCGCATCGCGCGGATCACGCTCGACTTGCCGGGTCCGGCGGCCTCCGCCCGCGCGCCGAGGGGTTTCAGCGCGGCGTTCAGGGCCTCGACGTAGCGCTCGGTGTCGGTGCCGGGGGCGAGCCGCACGCTGAAGGTGCTCGGCAGGTACCGGAGCTCCAGCCCGGCGACCGAGGCGGTGTCCGTACGCAGCGCCATGCCCTTGTCGCCGAGGTCGAACACCTCCCCGACGATGCGCAGCCGGACGGTGCGTCCCTGCTCGGACAGCGCCACGGTGCCGCCCACGCGGATTCCCGCGGCCCGCAGGAAGCGGGTGGCGGCGACGGCCTCGCCCGGGGCGGCGAACCAGCGGCCGGAGACCATGGTGTGGTCGGCCGCGGGGGCTTCGCCTTCGTACGCCACCAGGGGCGCGCCGCCTTTCAGCCCCGCCACCGACACCTGCGTCCTGGCGGTCCGGTACGCGGACCCGGTCTCCAGCAGGGCGTCGAGTGCGGTGGCCACCGCGGCCGGGTCGGCGGGCCGCGGGGGCTGCGCGGCCGCCGGGCCCTCGCCGGGCCGGGCCAGTGACCGTACGGTCACGTCACCGCCCCGGTCCGGGTCCCCGTCGGACTGGACCGCGGCCAGCGTGCTGCCCAGGCCGATCGCGAAGGTCACCGCGAGCGCGCCGAAGGCGACGGCCGCGGCCAGCGCGAACTGGAGGTCCTCGAAGCGCTGGCACGCGGCCTCAGCAACGCCGAACTGGCCGACCGCCTCCACGTCAGCGAGGCCACGGTGAAGACGCACGTCGCCCGCGTCCTGTCCAAGCTCCGCCTCCGGGACCGCGCCCAGGCGGTGATCGCCGCCTACGAAACGGGCCTGGTCACCCCGGCCGCGCCGCGGCGCGAGGGACTGCGGCCGAGGTAGTCCTCGGGGCCGGCGCTTCACACAACGTTGTTGTGATCTTCACGCACCTGCCAAGCCGCCGGACACTTGGTGGTACCGGGTAGGCGTACGGCAGTGAACCGGTGGTACACGTGTCGACACAGCTGGTGACGCATACGAAATCGCGCCACCCGCAAGCCCCGGACCTCAGGGAATCGACCGACAGGTGGCTTGACCTACGGACCTACGGCGACGTAAATTCGAGCAGACCGACTCATGAGCTGCTGGAAGGAGGCGAACCCGGATGTCGACCATCTCCGTACTGCTTCGCCTCTCTCACCAGACCGCATGGACTCCTGGTCGTGTAGCACACGGCTGCTAGCAGCCGCTTTTTTCCCGGCGTGCCCCGTCTGTGGCCCCGGTATCTTCCCCTCTCTGTCACCGCTTACGGCACATCGTTGCGTGCCGATTTGTTGCGCTCCGCGGTTATCCAGCTGCGCGACCGAAAGAGAAAGCTCCTGAAATGGCGACTAGGATAGTCATGTCGACCGCGCGCCGAAATGAGGATGTGCCATGGTAGCGGCGCGAATCACGGTCAACGGGGAAGAAACCCCGATTTCTCCGGCCGCACCCCACACCACGGTGCTGGATTTCCTGCGCGACCGGGGTCTTACCGGTACCAAGGAGGGCTGCGCCGAGGGTGAGTGCGGTGCCTGTTCGGTCCTGGTGGCCCGTCCCGGGGTGAACAAGCCGACCGACTGGGTGGCGGTCAACGCCTGCCTCGTCCCGGTCGCGGCACTCGACGGCCAGGAGGTCATCACCTCCGAGGGCCTCGCCACCACCGACGAGTCCGGCACGCCCACCGCGCTGCACCCCGTGCAGGAGGAGATGGCCGTCCGCGGCGGCTCCCAGTGCGGTTACTGCACGCCGGGCTTCATCTGCAGCATGGCCTCCGAGTACTACCGGCCCGACCGCTGCGCGCACGGTGACGCGGACTCGGCGGACAACGCCGACGCCCACGCCGACGCCGAGCACGGTCCGAACGGCTTCGACCTGCACTCGCTGAGCGGCAACCTGTGTCGTTGTACGGGTTACCGCCCGATCCGCGATGCCGCGTACGCCGTCGGCGAGCCCGCCGAGGACGACCCGCTGGCCCAGCGCCGCGACCAGGCCCCGCCGGAGCCGGCCGCCACCGAGTACGCCCAGGACGGTGCCGAGTTCCTGCGGCCGGCCACCCTGGCCGAGGCCGTGCAGGTGCTGCGCGACCGGCCCGAGGCCGTCGTCGTCGCCGGCAGCACCGACTGGGGCGTGGAAGTCAACATCCGCTCCCGCCGTGCCGATCTCGCGGTCGCCATCGACCGGCTGCCCGAGCTGCGCGAGCTGCGCGTCGAGTCCGACCACGTCCTGATCGGTGCCGCGCAGACGCTCACCGAGATCGAGCGCCGCCTCGACGGCGCCGTCCCGCTGCTGGCGGAGCTGTTCCCGCAGTTCGCCTCCCGGCTCATCCGCAACAGCGCGACCCTCGGTGGCAACCTGGGTACCGGCTCCCCGATCGGTGACAGCCCGCCGGTGCTGCTGGCGCTGGAGGCCTCGCTGATCCTCGCCGACGCCGACGGTGAGCGCGAGGTTCCGCTGGCGGACTACTTCACCGGGTACCGGCAGAGCGTGCGCCGTCCCGGCGAGCTGATCCGCGCCGTGAAGATCCCGCTGCCCCTGGCGCCGGTCACGGCCTTCCACAAGATCGCCAAGCGGCGCTTCGACGACATCTCCAGCGTCGCGGTCGCCTTCGCGCTCGAGATCGAGGACGGCGTCGTCCGCAAGGCCCGCATCGGCCTCGGCGGCGTGGCCGCCACCCCGATCCGCGCCCTCGCCACGGAAGCCGCCCTCGAAGGCAAGCCGTGGACGAAGGAGACCGTCGAGGCCGCGGCCCGCGAGCTGCGGGGCGAGGGAACGCCGATGAGCGACCACCGCGCCAGCGCCCTCTACCGTTCCGCGATGCTCGGCCAGAGCCTGCTGAAGCTGTACGCCCAGACCACCGAGGCGGTGTCGTCATGAGCCATCTGTCCGAGATCCCCGAGAAGCCTGTCGTAGGCATCCCGCTGCCGCACGAGAGCGCCACGCTGCACGTCACGGGCACCGCGCTCTACACGGACGACCTGGTGTACCGCACCAAGGACGTGCTGCACGCCTACCCGGTCCAGGTCATGAAGACCCACGGGGTGGTCACCGCGCTGCGCACCGAGCCCGCGCTCGCCGTGCCCGGTGTGGTCCGCGTGCTGACCGTGGACGACGTGCCCGGCGTCAACGACGCGGGCATGAAGCACGACGAGCCGCTCTTCCCGAACGAGATCATGTACCACGGCCACGCCGTGGCCTGGGTGCTCGGCGAGACCCTGGAAGCCGCCCGCCTGGGTGCGGCGGCCGTCGAGGTCGAGCTCGACGAGCTGCCCTCGATCATGACGCTCAAGGAAGCCATCGCGGCCGAGAGCTTCCACGGCGCACGTCCCCTGATGGTGACGGGCGACATCGAGGCCGGCTTCGAGGAGTCCGCGCACGTCTTCACGGGTGAGTTCCAGTTCTCCGACCAGGAGCACTTCTACCTCGAGACGCACGCCGCGCTGGCCCTGATCGACGAGGGCGGGCAGCTGTTCATCCAGAGCAGCTCCCAGCACCCCTCGGAGACGCAGGAGATCGTCGCGCACGTCCTCGGGCTGAACAGCCACGAGGTCACCGTGCAGTGCCTGCGCATGGGCGGCGGCTTCGGCGGCAAGGAGATGCAGCCGCACGGGTTCGCGGCCATCGCCGCGCTCGGCGCCAAGCTGACCGGTCGCCCGGTCCGCGTCCGGCTGAACCGGACCCAGGACCTGACCATGTCCGGCAAGCGCCACGGTTTCCACGCCACGTGGAAGATCGGCTTCGACGCCGAGGGCCGCATCCAGGCCCTCGACGCCACGCTGACCTCGGACGGCGGCTGGAGCCTGGACCTGTCCGAGCCGGTGACGGCTCGCGCGCTGTGCCACATCGACAACACGTACTGGATCCCCAACGCGCGTGTCGCCGGTCGCATCGCCAAGACCAACAAGGTCTCCAACACTGCGTTCCGCGGCTTCGGCGGACCGCAGGGCATGCTCGTGATCGAGGACATCCTCGGCCGGGTCGCGCCGCAGCTCGGCCTGGACCCCATGGAGCTGCGGAAGCGCAACTTCTACCAGCCGGGCCAGGGCCAGACGACGCCGTACGGTCAGCCGGTCACCCAGGCCGAGCGGATCTCCGCCATCTGGGAGCAGGTCGAGCAGGACGGCGGCATCGCCGACCGCAAGCGCGAGATCGCGGCCTTCAACGCGGCGCACCCGAACACCAAGCGGGCGCTCGCGATCACCGGCATCAAGTTCGGCATCTCGTTCAACCTCACCGCCTTCAACCAGGGCGGCGCGCTGGTGCTGATCTACAAGGACGGCTCCGTCCTGATCACGCACGGTGGCACCGAGATGGGCCAGGGCCTGCACACCAAGATGATGCAGGTGGCCGCGACCACGCTGGGCATCCCGCTGCACAAGGTGCGCCTCGCCCCGACGCGGACCGACAAGGTGCCCAACACCTCCGCCACCGCGGCCAGCTCCGGCGCGGACCTCAACGGTGGAGCGATCAAGAACGCCTGTGAGCAGCTGCGCGAGCGACTGCTGCAGGTGGCCGCCTCCCAGCTCGGTGCGAACGGCTCGGACGTGCGCATCGTCGAGGGCGTCGCACGCGTCCTGGGCAGCGACAAGGAGCTGGCCTGGGACGACCTGGTGCGCACCGCGTACTTCCAGCGCGTCCAGCTGTCGGCCGCCGGCTTCTACCGCACCGAGGGTCTGCACTGGGACGCGCAGACGTTCCGGGGCTCGCCGTTCAAGTACTTCTCCTACGGCGCCGCGGCGACCGAGGTCGAGGTGGACGGCTTCACCGGTGCGTACCGCATCCGTCGCGTGGACATCGTCCACGACGTCGGCGACAGCCTCTCCCCGATGATCGACATCGGTCAGGTCGAGGGGGGCTTCGTGCAGGGCGCGGGCTGGCTGACGCTCGAGGACATGCGCTGGGACACCAGCGACGGCCCGAACCGCGGTCGTCTGCTGACCCAGGCGGCGAGCACCTACAAGCTGCCGAGCTTCTCGGAGATGCCCGAGGTGTTCAACGTCCACCTGATGCAGAACGCCACCGAGGAAGGCGCCGTCTACGGCTCCAAGGCCGTCGGTGAGCCTCCGCTGATGCTGGCGTTCTCGGTCCGCGAGGCGCTTCGGCAGGCCGCCGCTGAGTTCGGTCCCGCCGGAGTCAGCGTGGAGCTCGGAGCCCCCGCCACGCCGGAGGCCGTGTACTGGGCGATCGACGCCGCTCGCAACAGCGACGTGAAGCTCGAGGACGCGGTCGCCGCCGACGCAAGCGCCTTGAGTAATGCCTGACATGCCCTGGGTCGCCGCGGTCGCGCGGTTGCGAGCACGCCGGGAACCCGGCACGCTCGTGACCGTCGCGGCCGTGCGCGGCCACGCGCCCCGCAAGCCCGGTGCCAAGCTCGTCGTGGGCCAGACCGAGACCTGGGGTTCGATCGGCGGCGGCAACATCGAGGCCGTTGCCATCGATCGGGCGCGTGAGTTGAACAGCACCGCCCATCCGGAGCCGGAGCTGATGGAGTTCGCCCTGAACGACAAGGTCACCAGCCGGCACGGTGTGCAGTGCTGTGGCGGCGCCGTGACGGTGCTGCTCGAACCGCTGCCGGTGGTCCAGTCGGTGGCGATCTTCGGTGTCGGCCATGTCGGACTGGAGCTGGCGCGCATCCTGGCCCGCCACAACCTCGATCTGCACCTGATCGACACCCGCCCCGAGATGATCGCCGACGAGCGGCTCGACGTGCTCTCGGACGCGATGGCGCAGATCCACGTGCACCGCACCCTGCTGCTGCCGGAAGCGGTGCTCTCGGAGCTGCCGCCCGGCACCCACGTCCTGATCATGACGCATGATCACGCCGAGGACGCCGCGCTGTGCGACGCCGCCCTGCGCACCCCCGGTCTCGGCTCGATCGGGCTGATCGGCTCGGCCGCCAAGTGGACGCGGTTCCGCAAGCGCCTGGCCACGGAGGGCGGCTTCGACGCCGCCGCCATCGACCGGATCAAGACCCCGATCGGCATCCCCGAGATCGCCGGCAAGGAACCCGCCACGATCGCGGTGAGCGTCGCGGCGGACCTGCTGCGGGCCTTCGAAGAGGACCGCCGCTGGGAAGTGCCGGACACGGTTGCCGACATCCCGTTCACCCCGGTGGCCGACAGCGCGTGAGACGGCGCGGGCCGGGCACGGTCACCGTGCACGGCACGACGCGCCGTCCGCGCCGCTAGGGCACCAGCCGTGGCCGCTGCTTCGCGGCCACGTCCTCGACCCAGCCGCAGGACACCACGGCCACCGCGAGCAGCAGCCACCCGGTTGCGAACAGCAGCCACGGGCTCTCCAGCGGCAGGTGGGTCGCGAGGCCGGGAACGTCCCAGAGGCGGTCGATCAGCGGGACCGCGAGGATCAGCGCGATCTCGTGCCAGAGGTAGATCGTCACGGCACGGCGGTTGAAGAGCGTCACGATCCGGTCGAGTCGCCTGAAGCGCGCGAGGCCCGCGAAGTCGACCTCGTAGCGCGCCTTGGCGTACATCAGCAGCATCACGAACCCGGCGGAGCAGAAGGCCTGCGCCAGCGGGATGTCGTCGAGGTCGTAGCTTCCCTCCGCCCGGTGCGTGAGCGCGTACCAGGCGCCGTACGCCAGCGCCGCGAGCGAACCGGTGACGACGGGGCCCGGTTTCATCCTCCGCAGGACGTCGTCGTGGTGCGCGAAACCGACGAGCCAGCAGAACAGGAAAGTGGCGAGGTCCGTCAGGCCGCCGCCGAAGCGGCCGTCGGGCGGCTCCCAGAGCGCGGCGCCGGTCGCGGTGCTGCCCTCCGCGCTCCCGTCGCGGAGCTTGCGGCGGCGGCCGCGTCGGACCGGGCGGCGACGAACTGCAGCGGGGTGCCGCAGACCGCCGGGGCCTTCGCGGCGGCCCTCTCGGGATGAGTCCCCGTGAACGTCAGCGCAGGTCGAGCAGCATCACGTCGACGAGGTCCGCGCCCGCGCCCCGGGCCCGTGCCTCGCCGGCCTTGCGGTATCCCCACGCCCGGTAGGCGGCCGACGCCGCCTTGTTCTCCGGGTGGACGTTCAGCAGCACCCGCTCGGCTCCGATGCCGTCGAGCAGCGTCTCGTGCATACGCCGCGCAACGCCCTGTCCGCGCCACGGTCCGCGCACGGCGAGTTCCCTCAGCGCAAAGGTGCGCCGCCCGTCCTCGCGCCGCAGGTCGTCGGGCACGGGCTCGGTCAGTTCGTCCCACCACACCGTGTCCGGGCCGAGGTTGTGGCCGTACGCCATGCCGATCGGCTCGCCCTCCGGGGTGCGGGCCAGGACGGCGCGGAAGGCGCCGTTGCGAGCCTGTACGGGGAAGCGGCGGAAGGCGGCGGCGACGTCGTCCTCGGTCTCGTTGTACGGGGGCTCCGCGAACGCTTCGGCGTAGATCAGCTTGAACGCCTCCTCGGCCCGCACCGCGGCCGGTCCGTCCATGAGCCCTATCGTGATGATCCCTTGCCGCTTCATGTGGTCTCCCCCTCGAACGATCACCCGAGATCTTCCGGATGCTACCCGTCAAGGGCAGGGCGGTGCCCGACCGGCGCGACAGCCCGTCGGGCACCGCCCCCGGCGTGCGGCGGCCCCGTTACGGAACCGGCTGCTGCTGGGTGACGCAGTGGATGCCGCCGCCGCCCGTGCCGAGGCGGTCGATGTTGAGCCGCTCGATGACGCGGCCGGGGAAGAGCCGGGTCAGCGTGGCGCGCGCGGCGGAGTCGGCCTGGGTGTCGCCGAACTGGCCGCTGATGACGGCGCCGTTGCACACGTAGTAGTTGGCGTAGGAGGCGAGGAAGTCCGGGTTGCTGGAGCGGATCTTGTAGTAGTCGGGTCCCTGGAGCTTTTCGACGGCCATGGGGGCGCCGCTCGCGGTCGTGGACGCGGACAGGACCTGGAACTGCTGGCGCGCGTCCTTCGCGTAGACGTCGTTGTCCGTGGCCAGGGGCATCTGGACGAGGGCCTTCCCGGGGGCCAGGAAGCGGGAGGTCGCGTCGACGTGGTCGTCGGTGATGTCCTGGCCGACCACGCCGTCGAACCAGATGACCTTGGAGGCGCCGTAGGCGGTGCGCAGCGCGGCCTCGATCTGCGCCTGCGACAGGTTGGGGTTGCGGTTCCTGTTCACCAGGCTGCTGCGGGTGGCCATCAGGGTGCCCGCGCCGTCCTGCTCGACTGCTCCGCCCTCGCCGACCAGCCCGGCGGCGGTGAAGGGGACGCCTAGGTAGGCGGCGATCCGGCCGGCGACGAGGGCGTCCTTGGAGTGGGTCTGCTTGTTGCCCCAGCCGTTGAAGTTCAGGCCGACCGCGTCGAGGCCGCCGGCCCCGTCGGTGCGGAAGACGGGTCCCGTGTCGCGCATCCAGCAGTCGTCGACGGGGATGGTGGTGACGACGGTGACCGTGGAGCCGCACATGGAGCGGGCCTTGGCGGCGCTGCCGGAGTTGGCGCAGAGGTAGACGGGCTCGTACTTGGCGATGGTGCGGGCGATGAGCGCGATGTCCGCCTGGACGCCGCTGAGTTTGCCGCCCCAGATGGAGGTGCTGTCCGGCCAGGCCATCCAGGTGCGGGTGTGGCGGACGTCCTCGATCGGCACCCGGAAGGTGCCGGCGGCCGCGGCGGCGGGGCGGGACACCGCCCGCGCCCGTCCCTCGGCGACGGTGAGGGCGGCGGCCGCGGCGGTGAGCCCGGCTGCCGCCAGGAACCTGCGTCTGCCCATGCCCTCGCCGGCCGGGTTCGCTGCGTGATCGTTCATGAGGGGTCTCCTTGGTGGTCCAACTCCCCGCGACGGCAGCGGGGTTGACCGGAAAGCTAAAACTGGCCAAGCGCTCGGTCAATACTTTGGACGGGGGTATTCCGGTGGATCACGGAAACCCGCAGGTGGCAGCGCGCGGGCTGGTTAGAGTGACGCCATGGCCGCATCCGCGATGAACACCCCGGACCTGCCCGTTCCCCCTGCCCGCACGGGGCGGACCCGGGTCTCGGCGAAGGGGGAACAGACCCGCGCGCGGCTGATCGCCGCCGCGCGGACCCTGCTCGCGGGCGGGATGAGCGAACGCTTCACCACCCGCAACGTGGCGGCGCTGTGCGGGGTTTCGCACGGGATGTGCCACTACCACTTCCAGGACCGGACCGATCTGGTCCTGGCGGTCATCGCGGACATCCGCCCGGAGTGGATCCACCCCCTGGAGGAGGCGGTGTCCGCCCCCGGGTCGTTCGCGGAACGGGCCGAGCGGACGGTGGAGCTGCTCGGCCGGCCCGAGGGCGCCGAACTCTCCCACCTCCACTCCGCGTTGCACTGGCACGCCCTGAACGACGCGCGGGTCCGCGAGTCCCTGGAGGCGGAGTACCGGCGCTGGCGGGGCTGTTTCGTCACGCTGTTCCAGGTCCTGGCCGGGGAACGGGGCGGTGACGTCGACCCGCGCCTGCTCGGCGAGGCCGTGGCCGCGGCCGTGGACGGCCTGGCCGCCGCGGAGTCCCTGGGCACCGAGGTCGACTCCGAGCAGGTGCTGCGCACCCTGATCCGTACGCTCGCCGCCGGAGCCTGACCCGGGACCTCCGGCGGCGGCCGGGCCCCCCTAGAGCGCCCGCCGGGCCGCGGCGATCGCCTCCGGGTCCCAGCCCGGACGGGGCACGGAGTCCAGCAGCAGCCGGGTGTACGGATGGCCGGGGGCCGCGAGCACCTCCTGCGTGCCGCCCTGTTCGACGACGGCCCCGTGGCGCATGACGACGATCTCGTCGGTGACGCAGCGGACGACGCCGAGGTCGTGGGTGATGAAGAGGTACCCGATCCCGGTCTGCTCCCTGATGTCGGCCAGCAGGTTGAGGATCTGCGCCTGCACGGAGACGTCGAGCGCGGCGACCGCCTCGTCCAGGACCAGGACGGCCGGTTCGACGGCGAGGGCCCGGGCGATGGCGACGCGCTGGCGCTGTCCGCCGGAGAGCCGGCGCGGCAGGGCGTCGGCGGCCCGGGTGCCCAGGCCCACCTGGTCGAGCAGTTCCCGTACGCGCGTCGCGTGGTCGCGGCCGGGGAAGTGCAGGGCCAGCGTCTCGCGCAGGGCCGCTTCGACGCTGATGCGGGGGTCGAGCGAGAGGTAGGGGTCCTGGAAGACCATCTGGATCTCGCGGGCGCGCGCCAGGCGCGCGGCCCGGCCTCGGGTGTGCCCGGTCCGGGAGCGGCCGCGGACCAGGACGTCCCCTTCGTCGGCGTGCTCCAGGCCGACGACGATGCGCGCGGTGGTCGTCTTGCCGGAGCCCGACTCCCCCACGATGCCCAGCGATCCGCCCTCGGGGAGGGCGAAGGACACGTCGTCCACCGCCCGGACGGTCCCGAAGGTGCGGCGCAGGCCCTTGACCTCCAGTACGTTCTCAGGCATCGACGGCGCTCCCTTCGAGCAGGTCGCTGTGGTGGCAGGCGGCGCTGTGGTCCGGCCGGTCCGGGGAGGCGGACGGCACGGGGGCCCGCAGGTCGCAGACCTCCGTGGCGAGCGGGCAGCGGGCCGCGAAGGCGCAGCCCGGCAACGGTTCCCGCAGGTCCGGCGGCTGGCCGTCGATGGCGGCGAGCCGGCCCCGGGGGCCCTCCATGCGCGGGGTGGAGGCGAGCAGGGCCGCCGTGTACGGGTGCCGGGGGCGGGTGAAGAGGACCTCTGCACGGCCGGTCTCCGCGATCCGTCCGGCGTACATGACGTAGACCCGGTCGCTGATGGCGGCGGCGAGGTCGAGGTCGTGGGTGACGAACAGCAGGCCGGTGCCGAAGCCTTCGCGGAGCGTGGCCAGGAGGGCGATCACCTCGGCCTGGCTGCTGACGTCCAGGGCCGTGGTGGGCTCGTCGGCCAGCAGGAGCGCCGGGTCCCCCATCAGGGCCGCCGCGATGACGATCCGCTGGAGCATGCCTCCGGAGACCTGGCCGGGGTACTTGCGCAGGACGGCCTCGTCCAGGCCGACGGCCCGGAGGAGTTCGACCGCGCGGGCCGTGGCCTCCGTACGGCTCATGGTTCCGGTGAGGGTGACGCTCTCGGTGAGGAAGTCGCCGATCCGGCGCAGCGGGTTGACCGCGGCGCGCGGGTCCTGGAAGACCATGGCGACCTTGCCGGCGCGTACGCCGCGCAGGCGGCCGGTGTCCATGGCGAGCAGGTCCTCGCCCTCGACCCGGATCGTCCCTTCGACGACCGCGCCGGGGGGCAGCAGGCCCAGTGCGCTGCGGGAGGTGATGCTCTTGCCGGAGCCCGACTCGCCGACGAGGGCGACGGTCTCGCCGGCGGCGACGGTGAGGTCGACGCCGTCGAGGACGGGACGGGCGGTGCCGGGGAGGGTGACCCTCAGCCCTTGGATGTCGAGCGTGTCGGCGGGGGTGCCGGCGGGTCGCGTCGGGTTCATCGGGTCCTCCTGGCCACGCGGTCCGCCCACCGCTCGCCCACCACGTTGAAGGCGACCACGGTCAGCACGATGAAGGCGCAGGGCAGGATCGCGGACAGCGGGTAGCCGTGCTGGATGGCGGTCTGCCCGTCGAAGACCATGCGGCCCCAGTCGGGGGTGAGCGCCGGGACCCCGAGTCCGAGGAACGACAGCCCGGCGAGGTCCATCAGGGCGTAGCCGAAGTTGATGGTGGACTGGGCGAGGACGACGGGGGCGATGTTGGGCAGGACGTGGCGCAGGCAGATCTGCACGGCCGAGTGGCCCTGGACCTGGTAGGCGCTCACGTACGGGCGGGTGCGCTCGGCGAGCACGAGGGAGCGGGTGAGGCGGCTGACGTAGGGCAGGTAGGCGACGGCGAGTGCGAGGACGGGGGCGAGCAGGCCCTCGCCGTAGACGGAGATGATCAGGATGGCCAGCAGCATGCCGGGGAAGGCGAAGACCAGCTCGGTGCTGCGGGACAGGAGGGAGTCGATCCAGCCGCCCCGCCAGGCGGCGGCCATGCCGATGGCGATGCCGGCGACGGTGGAGAAGACGACGACGCCCAGCGGGCCGAGCAGCGAGGTGCGCGCGCCCAGCAGGAGCCGGGAGAGGGTGTCGCGGCCGGCGGCGTCCACGCCGAGCGGGTGCGCGGCGGAGGGTCCGGCGAGGGCGTTGCCCAGGTCGACGGCGTTGGGGTCGTGGGGCACCACCCAGGAGGCGAGCAGCGCGGCGAGGACGACGAGGGCGACGAAGCCCAGGCAGACGAGGTGGAGCGGGGAACCGGTGACGCGGATCCGGGAGAGGCCCGGGCGGCGGGTGAGGACGGCGCTCATGCGGCGGCTCCCCTCGTTCCGAGGGTGACCCGGGGGTCGACCAGGGGCAGGGCCAGGTCCACGAGCAGGTTCACGATCATGAAGAGGGCGACGATGATCAGGGAGATCGCCTGGACGGTCGGGAAGTCCTTGGTGGTGGTGGACAGTTCGAGGAGCTGGCCAATGCCGCCGATGCTGAAGGCGGTCTCGACCAGGATGGTGCACACCAGCAGGGTGGAGACGATCAGTCCGCCGGTGGTCAGGACGGTCCCGAGCGAGTTGCGGAAGACGTGGCGGCGGATGACCTGGCGTTCGGGGACGCCGCGGCTGCGGGCGACGGTGACGTGCTCGCTGTCGAGGGCTTCGAGCATGGCGGAGCGGGTGACGCGGGCGAGCAGGCCCACCAGGTAGAGCGCGAGGGCGACCGCGGGGAGCGCGAGGTGCCAGAGCATGTCCCCGAAGCCGTCACCGGCGCCGCTGCTCGGGAACCACCCCAGCTGGACGGCGAACAGGCCCTGGAGCATGACGGCCGCGACGAAGGACGGGGTGCCGACGGCGAAGGTCGTGGTGACCAGGATGGCGGAGTCGGTGGCCCCGCCCCGGACGGCGGCGATCCGGCCCAGCACCAGACCGACCGCCACGACCACCACGAGGGCCATGGTGATCAGCAGCAGCGTCACGGGGAGCCGGTCCGCCAGCAGGCGCGAGACGTCGGTGCGGTAGGTGATCGAGCGCCCGAAGTCGCCCTGGAGCACGTCCCCGAGCCAGCGGAGGTAGCGGGTGAGGAAGGGGTCGTCCAGGTGGTACTGGGCATTGATCGCGGCGAGGGCCTCCGGGGAGGCCGAGCGGCCGGCGAGCAGGAAGCTCGCCGGGCTGCCCGGTGCCAGGTACATGGCGCCGAAGACCACGAACGAAGCGGCGAGGAGGGTGGCGGCCATTTCCGCCACCCTTCGTACGGCGAATCTGACGAAGCTCACGGCGCGGCCCCCACGTCGGCGGCCCACGGGTAGTACATGTACGAGATCGTGGTCGGGGCCCCGGTGATCCGCTTGCCGAGGAACAGCGCGGTCGGCCACTCGGCGACGGGGATCCACAGCAGCTGCTCGGAGGCGTGGTGCTGGAGTTTCGCCTCGATGTCCATCCGCTGCTCGACCGGGTAGACGGCGGTGGCCTCGTCGACGAGCTTGTCGTACTGGGGGTCGCTGTAGCCGGCGAAGTTCATGTAGGCGCCGGTCTTGAAGTTCTGCAGGAGGTCGAGCGGGTCGGTGATCGAGTCGTAGTAGGTGAGCGGGAACATGTCGATGCCCTCGCGCGCCTGGGGGTCGGTGAACAGTGCGGTGAAGGCGTTCGGGGCGATCGTCTTCAGCTGGATGTCCAGGCCGATCTGGGTGCCGGCCGCCTGGACCGCGGTGGCGAGGAGGGAGACGTCCTGGCCTATGGAACTGGTGGCCATGGTCAGGGTCTTGCCGGTGGCCCCGGCCTCCTTGACGAGCGCCTTGGCCTTCTCGATGTCCTGGCCGGTCGGCGGCAGGGCGTCGAAGGCCGTCTTCATGGTGTGCTCGGGGGCGGCGGCCCACGCGGCCCTGGTGGTCAGGGAGTTGGTGACGGTGCCCGCGCCCCCGAGGCCGGCCTTGACGAATCCGGTGCGGTCGATCGCCAGGGACAGCGCCTTGCGGACACGGACGTCGCCGAGGGGGCCCTGCATGTTGGTGATGTTGACGTTGACCGTGCTCAGGCCCTCGCCGAAGTAGAGGGTGCCGGTGCCGCTGCCGCGCAGGCGGGCGTAGCTCTCGGTGGGGATCAGGTAGCCGCCGTCGACCTCACCGCTGAGCATGGCGTTGGTGCGGGCCGACGGGTCGGTGAGGACGCGGAAGACGGCCTTCTTCGACTTGGCCTTGTTGCCCCAGTACCCGTCGAAGCGGGTGAGCTCGATCGACTGGCCCTTGTTCCACGTGCCGAGTTCGAAGGGGCCGGTGCAGGCGAGCCCGCCGGTGGTGCCGTAGTCCGCGCCCGCCGCCTCGACGCCCGCCTTGGAGGCCACGACGCCGGCAGCCGTCGCCATGTACTGCGGGAACTGGGAGTCGGGCTTGTTGAGCTTGACGGTGACCTGGAGCGGGCCGGTCTTGGTGACGGCGGAGACGTTCTGGAAGACCTGGGCCCAGGCGGCGGCGTTGTCGGGGTCCGTCTGCCGGCCGAGGCTGAAGACCACGTCGTCGGCGGTCATCTCCTTGCCGTCGTGGAAGCGCACGCCGGGGCGCAGGTCGTAGACCCAGGTGGTGGGGTCGGGGTTGGACGCCTTCTGGGCGAGGCCGGGCTCGACGGTGAGGCCCGGCGTCCAGCGCATCAGGCTCTCGCACACGTTGGACAGGATGGTGTTCTGCGGGTAGTCGAACGCCACCGTGTAGTCGAGGGTGGGGGGTTCGGCGTAGACGGCCCAGCTGAAGGAGTCGATCTCGCCGCGGGCCGGGGGCGTGGACTTGGAGAGGTGGACCTCGGTGACCTGGCCGCCGTCGGCCTTGGGCGGCCCGGAGCAGGCCGCGAGCAGGGAGAGGGAGGTCAGGACGGCGCCGGTGAGGGCCGCGGTACGGCGGAGGGGGCGTCTGCCCGTGCGGGGTGGGGAGGTGGTCATCGTCGCGCTCTCTTTTCCGTGAGGGTTTCGGGGGGAGGAGCGGGCGGACCGCCGGGTCGCCCCGGGTCGGTCCGCCTGGAACGGCGGGTGCCGGGTCAGCCGGCGGCGGTCGCGCCGGTACGTGCGGCGGGGATCTGCTGGGTGATGCAGTGGACCCCGCCGCCGCCGAACGCGATGGCGAGCGCGCGTACGCCGACGACCTTGCGGCCGGGGTGGGCGGAGGCGATGACGGCGAGGGCGTCCTCGTCCTGGGCCAGCCCCGCCACCGGGACGACGACGCCGCCGTTGGCCAGGTAGTAGTTCAGGTAGGACACCTCGATCTCGCCGTCGGCGAAGTCGACGAAGGCCGTCTGCGGCACGTCGACGATCTCCAGGCGGCGGCCCCGGGCGTCGGTGGAGGCTTCGAGCACGGCACGGTTGGCGCGCATCCGGGCGTAGTCGGGGTGGTTGGGGTTGTCGGGCAGGGAGACGACGACCGTGCCGGGGGCGGCGAAGGCGCAGACGCCGTCGACGTGGCCGTCGGTCTCGGTGTCGAGGAGCCCGCCGTACGGGAGCCAGATGACCTTGGTGACGCCGAGGCGGGCCTTCAGCTCGGCCTCGATCTCGTCGCGGGTCAGGCCGGGATTGCGGTTGGGGTGCAGCAGGCACTGCTCGGTGGTGATCAGCGTGCCTTCGCCGTCGACGGTGATCGCGCCGCCTTCGAGGATCATGTCGGAGGCGATGCGGTCGGCCCCGACGTGGTCCAGCAGCAGGGCGCTGACCCGGTCGTCGGCGTCGAACGGGTGGTGCTTGCCGCCCCAGGCGTTGAAGCGGAAGTCGACGCCGGCGCGGTTGCCGTCCGCGTCGAGGACGAAGAGCGGGGCGGAGTCGCGGAACCAGGAGTCGTCGAGCGGGAGCTCGATGACGGTGACGCCGTCGCCGCAGTGGGTGCGGGCGTCGTCGCCGTGGCCGGGCGGGGCCACCATCGTCACGGGTTCGAAGGCCGCGATGGCGCGGGCGACGTTGGCGTACTCCTCCTTCACGTCGGCCAGCACGCTTCCCCACAGGTCTTCGCGGGTGGGCCAGGCCATCAGGGTGCCCTCGTGCTCGGACCACTCGGCGGGCATGCGGTATTCAGCCATCGGGTGTCTCATTTCTTTCGTCGGCAGAGTCTTCCACTCGACTGAAAATTCAGTCAAGAGTCGGAAGCTGGTGAAACGGAAGGCGGGCGGACGCGCCCTCAGAGGAAATAGAGGCGGTTCAGGGAGACCTGCTGGGCCGGTTCGGAGCGCAGGGGTTCCCCGTCGAGCGTGACGAGGCCGCTGCGGGGGTTCACGTGGACGTCCCCGAGGCGGGCGTTGCCCACCATGTCCTTCGGGCCGATGCCCCGGGTCCCCCGCACGGCGACCCGCCGGCGCCGGGTGCCCAGGGTGTCGTACGGGGCCCCGAAGGAGCCCGACTCGGCCGCGGCGCGGCTGACGAACGCCACCGACAGGTCCGCGGGGGCGGCCCCGTGGGCGCCGAACAGCGGGCCGAGGACCAGCGGTTCGCAGCAGTCCGTGGCGGCGTTGGGGTCGCCGGTGACCCCGTAGGCCGGGAAGCCGGACTTGAGGACCAGCTGGGGCTTGGCGCCGAAGAACGGGGGGCGCCAGAGCACGATGTCGGCGAGCTTGCCGACCTCGATCGAGCCGATCTCGTGGGCCAGGCCGTGGGCGATGGCCGGGTTGATCGTCAGCTTGGCGATGTAGCGCAGGACGCGGGCGTTGTCGTCGCCCTCGCCATCGCCGGTCTCCCCGTCATGGGGAAGGAGGGGCCCGAGTTCGGCCTTCATCTTCCCCGCCATGGCGAAGGTGCGGCGGACCGTCTCGCCGGCCCGGCCCATCCCCTGCGCGTCGGAGGAGGTGATGGCGATCGCGCCCAGGTCGTGCAGGACGTCCTCGGCACCCATGGTCCCGGCCCGGATCCGGTCGCGGGCCATGGCGGCGTCGCCGGGCAGGTCGGGCTTCAGCGCGTGGACCGAGACGATCATGCCGTAGTGCTCGGCGACCGCGTCCCGGCCGAAGGGCAGGGTCGGGTTGGTGGAGGAGCCGATGACGTTCGGCACGCCCGCCATCTTGAGCACGTTCGGGACGTGCCCGCCGCCGCAGCCCTCGATGTGGAAGGCGTGGATCGTGCGGCCCTCCAGCACCCGCAGGGTGTCCTCGACGGAGAGGCACTCGTTCAGGCCGTCGCTGTGCAACGCGACCTGAACGTCGTGCTCTTCCGCCACCCGCAGCGCGGTGTCCAGGGCCCGGGTGTGGGCGCCCATGTCCTCGTGCACCTTGAACCCGCAGGCGCCGCCCTCGGCGAGGGCCTCGACCAAGGGGGCCTGGTCCGAAGAGGAACCGCGGGCCAGGAAGCCGATGTTGACGGGCCAGGCGTCAAAGGCGTTGAACCCGTGCTTCAGCGCCCACGGCGAGTTGACGCCCACGCCCCAACTCGGCCCTATCTCCTGGCCGATGATCGTGGTCACGCCGCTCGCGAGGGAGGCTTCCATGATGCGCGGGGAGAGCAGGTGGACGTGGGTGTCGACGGCGCCCGCGGTGGCGATGAGGCCCTCGCCCGAGATCATGGTCGTGCCGGTTCCGACGACGACGTCGACGCCGTCGAGGGTGTCGGGGTTGCCGGCCCGGCCGATCGCGTGGATCCGGCCCTCGCGGACGCCGATCGACACCTTGCGGATACCGAGCACCGCGTCGATCACCAGCACGTTGCTGATCACGACGTCGCAGGTCTCGCGGACGGCCGCGGCCTTCAAATGGAGGCCGTCACGGGCCGTCTTGCCGAAACCGGCAAGGAACTCGTCACCGGGCTTCTGCGCGTCCGACTCCACCCGCACGACGAGCCCCGAATCGCCCAGCCGCACCCGGTCCCCGGCCCTCGGGCCGTGCACCGCGGCGTACTCGTGCGGGTCGATGTGCCGGCTGCCCGGTGCGCAGTGCGCGCTGTGGTCGCTGTGCGGTGTCTGCCTGCTCATGCCGTCGTCCCTTCTTCGGGCCCGCCTGCCGGGGCGCCGGCCCCGAGGTAGCCGCACGCCGCCGCACGCTCCAGCGCGAGCGACTTGACTCCGGGGGCGTCGAGCGGGCCGTCCACCAGGCCGGCGAAGCCGATGGCGATGCGGTCGCCGCCGATGGGGACGAGGCCCACCTCGGCGGTGGAGCCCGCGTCGAAGCGGGTGGACGACCCCGCGGCGACGGCCAGGCGCATGCCGTAGGCGGCGGCGCGGTCGAAGTCCAGGCGCGGGTTGGCCTCGAAGAAGTGGAAGTGCGAGGTCACGCTGATCGGGACGGTCGCGGTGTTGCGCACGGCGAGGACCAGAGCCGGTACGACGGCCTCGACGGTGTCGGCGGCCGGAAGTACGGCGCCGGGCGCAGTGTCGTCGTGGAGGCGCTCCCCGAAGGGGTCGCTGATCGCCGCGAGCCGGGTGCCGTCCTCGAACACCGCCTCGACCATCACCTCGGTCACGATGTCGACGACGCCGGGCAGGACGTCGTCCGGGCCGAGGACGCCGCGGCCGCGCGCGAGGGCGTCGGCGAGGCGGAGGCCGTCGCGCGCCGCCTCGCACACCGTGTCGGCGATCACAGCGGTCGCCTCCGGGACGTTGAGCCGAAGGCCCCGCGCGTGGCGGGCCCGGGCCAGTTCGGCGGCGGTGAACAGCAGGAGCCGGTCCCGCTCGGTGGGCGTCAGGGGCATGATCATTCCTTCCTTCGGAAGGCTGGTGCGATGGGCCACCGGGGCCGCGGGCCGGCCGAGTGCGCTGGGCGCGCGGCGTCGGGGGCCTCGGTGGCGGAATGGAGAGAATGAGAGCCGTCCGGATCGGGGCTCTGTGGAGCCGTCGGCGGCGCGGCTCTCACTCTGGCATTGACTGAAAATTCAGTCAATAGACGGGACGGCGAAAGGTTCCGGCCATGAGGGAAAGGGATCCTGGGACACCTGGAGGGCACACGCCTCCCCTGCGGCGCCCGCCTCGCGGACGGGCGCCGGGGGGCGTCAGCTCTGCCGGAGTCCCGCCAGTTCGGCGTCGACCGCGCCGCGCATGAGCTCCCGCGCATGGCCGATCCTGATGCCCCCGCTGAGCCAGCGCATGCTGAGCCCCTCCAGGAGGGCGGTGAGCCGTTCGGCCGCGGCCGCGAGCGACGAGGCGGGCGCCATCGGCTGGACCTGGCCCAGCAGCGCGGCGACCTCCTGGACCCACACCAGGGTGGCCCGGGCGAGGTCCTCGCGCAGCACCTCGTCGAAGACGGCGCTCGCCCGCAGTTCACCCCAGGCCGAGCTGTTCTCCCGTACTTCCGCGGTGTCCTGGAGCTCCAGCAGCAGGGTCTCCTCCAGCTCCTCCCGAGGGGTGAGCGGAGGTTCGTCCGGGTCGCGGTCGGTGGTGTAGCGCTCGGCGCGGTCGTTGATGAATTCGAGGGTCTGGCGCAGGACCCCCGTGCGGTCCTTGAAGTGGTAGTAGATCAGGGCGGTGGAGACGCCGGCCTCGGCGGCGAGTTCCTCCACGCGCAGCCCGCGGACCCCGCGCCGGGCAATCACCCGGGCGGCCGCTTCGAGGATCTGAGTGCTGCGAGACGCCATGACCCGCACCTTACCGGGGCCGTCGGGAGCAGGCGTACGCGGGCATCAGGCCACCGGCGGGACGGCCGGGTGCGACTGGGTCGCGCAGTGGATGCCGCCACCGCCGCCGGCGATGTTGTCGATGCCGACCTGCACCACCTGCCGGCCGGGGTAGGCGGCCTGCAGGATGCCGTACGCCAGGCCGTCGGCGTATCCGTCGCCGAACTGGGGCGCGATGACCGCGCCGTTCACCGTGTAGTAGTTGGTGTAGCTGGACAGGAACTCCGCCCCCTTGCCGCGGATGCGGCTGCGGTCGGGGCCGGGGAGTTCCGTGACGGCGAGCCGGCGACCGCGGGCGTCGGTCGCGGTGTCCAGGATCCGCCTGGTCTCCTCGTAGACGGCGACCCACTTGGGGTCGGCGCCGGCTCCGGGCTTGTCCAGGATGACCCGGCCCGGGGCGGTGAAGCGGGCCAGGCAGTCGATGTGGCAGTCGGTGATGTCCTGGCCGGCCAGGCCGGGGACCCAGATGACCTTGTCGATGCCGAGCGCCGGCTTCAGGGCCTGCTCGACCTGGTCCTGGCTCATGCCCGGGTTGCGGTTGGCGTTGACCAGCGAGCTGACCGTGGCCAGCAGGGTGCCCTCGCCGTCGGTCTCCAGCGAGCCGCCCTCGCCGACGAACCCCGCCTGGATCCGGCGCACGCCGTACTCGCCCAGGAGGATGCCGGCGGCAGCCGCGTCGTTGGCGAACGGCTGGGCGTACGTCGTGCCGGTCTTGCCCCAGCCGTTGAAGTTGGTGTCCACGCCCGCGACCGCTCCGGGGCCGACGACGAAGGTGGGGCCGAAATCGCGGATCCAGAGGTCGTCGTTGGGGATCTCGATGACGTCGACGGCGTGGCGGGCACCGCGCCCGCAGCGGTAGCGGGCATCGGCGGCCTGGCCGGGGCGGGCCAGCATCACGACGGGCTCGAAGCGCGATATCTCGTACGCGACATCGGCGATGTCACCGCGCACGGCGTCCAGCTTGGTGCCCCACACCGAGGAGAGGGCGGGCCAGGCCATGTAGGTGCGGACGTGGGGCTCGCTCTCCTCGGGCATGCGCAGGGCCGCGGTGCCCGCACCGGAGGCGGGGGCCGCCTGCGCGGCCGAGGGGAGGACCGGTCCGAGGGCGGCGAGCGGCAGGGCCGCCGCTCCGAACTGGAGCAGACGGCGGCGGGTGGCGCGGGGCGTGTCCATGAGGGCTCCCTGAGGGGTGAGGGGCTGGATGACTCGGCATCTTTGCGCTAACTGAAAATTCAGTCAAGTCTCTGGGCAGTGGCAACCGGAACCGTCCGGCGGCCCGGCCCGGGTGCGTCAGCTCCGGCGGTACTGGTCCGCGACGATCGTGACGGAGCCGTCGTCGGCCGCTTCGACGAGCCGCACGATCGCGATCTCACCGCGGTCCGGGCTGCGCACGCAGAACGGCCGCGCCTTCGCGAGCGCGCCGAGCGGCAGGGCGGCGGCCGGCCGGGTCTCGATGCCGTGCGCGCACTCGGCGGCCGTCAGCTCCGAGGAGTCGGCCACGAAGGCGTCCGACTCCTCGGACGGCACGAACGCCTGGCCCTCGCGCGCCAGGTACCAGGTGGCGGATTCCGCGGGCACCACCTTCCCCGTCTTCAGGTCGAACTCGTAGCCGGAGTCGGGGGCGGTGAGCCGGGCCTTCGCGTAACCGGGGAGGTAGCCGGGGGCGGCCGCGGACGGGGAGGGCGCGGTGCTGGGACTCGCCTGGGGGCCCGGCTCCTCCCCCACGGGTTCGTCCAGGTAGTACACGGCTCCGGCGCAGGCCAGCAGCGTCACGGCCGCCGCGAGGGCCATCGCCGGCAGCCGCCGCCCGCGCCTCGGCGCACGGCGGCCGGGACCCGGGCCGGGCGCCGGAGCCGGGGCTTGGACGGGGGCCTGGGCGGGGGCCGCGTGGGCGGCGGGTGCGGGGGCCGCGTGGGCGGCGAGCGGGACATGGGCCGACGGTGCGGCCTGCGTGCGCATCGGGACCTGGGCCGTCAGGAGGTGGGACCCGGCGCCGGGCGGCGCGGGAGCGACCGGGGCGCCGCGTTCCGGGGCCGGGTGCGCGGGCGCCGCCCGGGTCGCCTGGAGGTGCGCCGGGGCGGACCACCCGGCACCGCCCCGGCCCCCGACCTCGTCCCGGACCGGGCGGGGCAGCCAGCCGTCGGTGAACTCCGGCCGCGGGCCCACCGCGGGGTGCGCGTGCACGTACGTGATCAGCTCGACGGTCGCGGGACGGTCCTCGGGGCTCTTGGCCAGGCACCACGAGATGAGGTCGTGCAGGTCGCGGGGGACGCTGCCGAGGTCGGGGAGCTCGTGGACCACCCGGTACAGGGCGCCGGACTCCGGCCCGGTCCCGAAGGGCGGGACCCCGCCCGCCACGTAGGCGGCGAGCGTTCCGAGGGCGAAGACGTCGGTGGCCGCCGTCACCGGACGGCCCAGCGCCTGCTCGGGCGCCATGAAGCCCGCCGTGCCGATCCGCAGGCCCGTGCCGGTGAGGGCGGCCGCGTCGGCCGCCCGGGCGATGCCGAAGTCGATCACCCGGGGGCCGTCCTGTGCGACCAGCACGTTGGCGGGCTTCAGGTCGCGGTGGACCACGCCCGCCCGGTGGATGGCCTGGAGCGCCTCGGCGATGCCCGCGACGAGCAGCAGGACCGTGCGCACCGGAAGCGGCCCGTGCCGGCGCACCACCTCGTGCAGCGAGGGGCCGGGCACGTAGGCCGTGGCCAGCCACGGCGTGCGGTCGTCGACCCCGGAGTCGACCACCTGGGCCGTGAACAGGCCGTGGATCCGGCGGGCGCTGGCCACCTCCTGGGCGAACCGCTCGCGGAACTCGGGGTCCTCGGCGAACTCCCTGCGGACGGCCTTCAGCGCGATCGGGCGGCCCCCGGGCGTGTACGCCAGGTAGACCACCCCCATGCCGCCGGAGCCGAGTCGGGCGTGGAGGCGGTAGCCGCCGATCTCGTACGGGTCGTCGGCGGACAGTGCCGTGGGTGTGGGCTCTGCGCCGGGGGGCTGGTGGGGCATGGGTGGCTCTTTCAACGGTGCGGCAGTGACCTGCGGCATCGTGCCGCTAACTAAAGTTTCAGTCAATGTGTGACAATGCGAGACGCACACAGCCAGGAGGGATCAGACAGTGACCGACCGCAGACGAGCCATCCTCACGGGCGCCGCGCGGGTCATCGCACGCCAGGGCGTGCGGGGGCTGCGCGTGGCGGACCTGGCGGCCGAGGCCGGCGTGTCCACCGCCCTGGTCTACTACCACTTCAAGGACCGGCCCGGCATCCTGCGGCACGCCCTGGCGTTCATCGGGGACCGGGCGGACCGCTACACCGCGACCTGGTACGACGAGGCCGCGGCCAGGCCGTCCGATCCGCGGCAGCTCCTGGAGCAGACGCTGCTGATGGAGTTCCAGGACCTGCCCGAGGTACGCGAGAACAGTACGGCCTGGGGCGAGCTGCGGGCGCACTCGGTCTTCGACCCGGAGCTGCGGGACGACCTCGCCGCCGCGGGCGCGGCCTGGGTGGCCGAGGTCGCGGGCCACCTCGGCGAGCTGTGCCCGGACGCGCCGCCCGGCGCGGTCACGGCTGCCGCGGAGCGGCTGACCGCCTTGCTGGAGGGGCTCAGCGTGCGCTGGCTCAGCGGTCTGCTCCCCCTGGAACACGCCCGCGGCCTGCTGCGCGAGGCGATCGGGGTGGAAACGGGCCGTCTGGGTTGCCCGCCGTCCGTGAATTGACTGAATTTCCAGTCAGTGCCACAGTGACGACACGAGGCCGCCTCACTCTTCGTACTGAGCGGCCGTTCGCGGTGCGGAGCGCGCACGCTTGTCCGTAGGGCCCGGTTTGTCGACCTACGCCGCACGCCCGCGCCCGCCCTGGCCGGATGCAGCCCTTCCGCCAGCCCACGATCGGAGTTCCCCGTGTCCTTCCTGCCCTCCTCCCGTCGGACCGTCCTTCGCACGCTCGCCGGAATCGGCGCCATCGTCGCGGGCGCCGCGGCCTGCGGCCCCTCCGGGTCCGGAACCCAGACCGGCGCCGGAGCCGGGTCCGCCCGGCCCGCCACGGCGAGCGGCGGCGCGCGCCGCCTCGGTGCCGAGTGGGAGAGCCACACCCGCACCTTCATGGCGTGGCCCGCCCTGAACTCGGTCTGGGAGGGGGACCTGCGCTACGTACGCGAGGACATCGCGCGGATCGCCCGGGCCGTCGGGAAGTACGAGGCGGTCGTGATGATGGCCCGGCCCGATCAGGTGGACGCGGCCCAGCGGGCCTGCGGCAACGACGTCGAGGTCATCGCGCTGCCCGTCGACGACCTGTGGGCCCGTGACACCGTTCCGGTCTTCGTCGAGGAGGGCGGGAAGGTCGTCGGCGTCGACTTCAACTTCAACGGCTGGGGCAACAAGCAGGAGCACAAGAACGACGGCCAGGTCGGGCGCACCGTGCTCCAGAAGTACGGGATCCCGCGGGTCCAGGCCCCGCTGGTCGCCGAGGGCGGCTCCTTCGAGACCGACGGCGAGGGCACCCTGCTGATCACCGAGAGCTCGATCGTCAACGACAACCGCAACCGGGGCAAGAACCGGGACACGATCGAGGCGGAGCTCAAGCAGAGCCTGGGCGTCGAGAAGGTGGTGTGGCTGGCGGGCGTGCGCGGCGAGGACATCACCGACGCCCACGTGGACAGCCTCGTACGGTTCGTCGCCCCCGGTGTGGTCCTGCTGGACCGGGCGCACCCCAGCACCCCGGCGGACTCCTGGTCGCGCTCCGCCGACCAGGCGAAGTCCGTCCTGTCCAAGGCGACGGACGCCCGCGGCCGGCGCTTCGAGGTCATCGACCTCCCGCAGCCCGACCTGAACCGGATCACCGGCGAGGGCGACGACTTCGTCTCGACCTACGCCAACTTCTACATCGCCAACGACGCCGTCTTCATCCCCAGGTTCGGGGACCGCAAGGCCGACGACCGGGCCCGCGCCATCCTGCAGGAGCACTTCCCCCAGCGGGACATCGTGCCGGTCGCCATCGACACGATCGCCTCCGGCGGCGGCGGCATCCACTGCTCGACCCACGACCAGCCGGGCAAGCCCGCCGCCTGACGTCACCCGCCGGGCCGCGTGCTCTGCGTGCTCGATCCCGATCCGGGCCCGGCCGTTCGGCCGGGCAGCACCACGCGCACGGTGAGCCCGCCGCCCGCGCGGGGCGTGGCCACGGCCTCGCCGCCGTGCGTGGCGGTGATCGCCTGGACCACGGCGAGCCCGAGCCCGAACCCGCTGCCGCGCTCACGGCCCTGCTGGAACGGCTCGAACAGGGCGGGGACCTCCTCCGGGGTCAGGGCGGGGCCGGTGTTGGCGACCTCCAGGAACGCGGCTCCGCCCTCGACGCCGGTCGCGAGCGAGGCCGTGCCGCCCCGGTGGTTGTGGCGGACCGCGTTGGCCAGCAGGTTCAGCGCGACCTGCCGCAGCAGCGCGGGATCGCCCTCGACCGGAGCGGCCGCCGCGTCGAGCGTGACCCGGACGCCGGCCGTACGGGCCTCGTCGGCCAGGTCGTGCGTCGCCGCCCGCGCGGCGTCCGCCAGGTCGGTCGTACGGAGGGTCAGCGGGGCGGTCTCGCCGCGCGCCAGGGTCAGCAGGGCCGAGAGCAGGCGCTCGGTCCGCGCGCCCGCGTCCAGCGCGCGCTGCACGGCGGGCCGCAGGTCGTCCGGGACCCGCCCCTGGGCCAGCGGGATCTCCAACGCGGTGCGCTGCACGGTGAGCGGGGTGCGCAGCTCGTGCGAGGCGTGGGCGGTGAACCGCCGCTGGGCCGTGAAGCTGCGGTCGAGCCGGTCGAGCATGGCGTCGAAGGTGTCGCCCAGCTCGCGGATCTCGTCGTACGGACCGTCGAGCGCGAGCCGCTCGTCCAGGCTGCTGCCGGTGCTGATCCGCCGTGCGGCCGCCGTCACTTGGTGCAGCCGGTGCAGGGAGCGGCGGCTCGCCCACCACGCCGGCAGCGCGGCGAGGGCCGTGAAGACGGTGAGCAGCAGCACGGAGCGGATCAGCAGGTCGTCCAGGATGGTGTCCTGGAAGTGGTCGAAGGCCCGGGACGGCGTGGTGAGGGCGGCCTCGGTCCCGTCGCCCGGGTGCCCGGTGGGGCTCGGTACGGGCGCCGGGGGTGCCACGAGCTCGGCGGCCGGGGTGACGAGGTCGCGGTTGGCCTGGATGAGCTGCCGTGAACTGAGCCAGTTCAGCGCCAGTACCCCGCAGCCGAGCACCGCGAAGAGGGCGGTGGTCACGAGGGTGAGCCGGCCGCGCAGCGGCAGGTGGCTCACAGCCGGTATCCGTAGCCCGGGTCGTGCACGATCAGCGGCGGGTCGCCGATCTTGCGGCGCAGCGCGTGCACGGTGACCCGGACCGCGGTGGTGGCCGGGTCGAGCGCCGGGTCCCACAGGCGGTCCCGCAGTTCGTCGGTGGCGACCGGGGCGCCGTCCGCGGCCAGCAGCAGTTCCAGGACGCCGAGTTCTTTCGGGGTCAGGTTCAGCGGGCAGCCGCCGCGTTCCGCGACCCGGCGCACGGTGTCCAGGCTGATTCCGCGCCGGCTCAGCACGACCGGGGAGCGGCTCCCGGAGGAGCGGCGGCCGAGCGCGCGCAGCCGGGCGACGAGCTCCAGGTAGGAGAACGGCTTGGCCATGTAGTCGTCGGCGCCCTGGCCGAGGCCTTCGACGAGGTCGGACAGCGTGTCGGCGGCGGTGAGCATCAGGATCCTGGCCGGATGGTCCATGGTGGCGAGCGCCCGGCACACCCCGTCACCGCTCAGCCCGGGCAGGTCGCGGTCCAGGATCACGACGTCGTAGTCGCGGTCGCCGAGCCGCCGGAGCGCCTCCAGCCCGTCGTGGGTGACGTCGCAGACCATGCCCTCGCCCCGCAGCCCGTCGGCGAGCATCCCGGCCAGTTCCCGCTCGTCCTCGACGATCAACACCCGCATCGCGTCCCACTCCACTCGCCCGTGCCGCCGCTGTTCCGCCCGCGCCGGCGCCGGGGACCAGCCTGCCCGCCCGCGTGTTAGCCGGCGGTTAGGCGCGCGATCACGGGTGGCTCACGACGCGGCCCGTAGAACTTGGGCGGTCATCAGGAACGCACAGGGAGTGTGGGACATGCGAAGCCCATCCACGACGCGCGGCCGGTTCCGGTCCCGGTCCGTACGAGGCGTGCTGGCCGCGGGTGCCGCGGCGGCGGTACTGGCCTCGGCCGGCTGCTCGTCCGGCGACCCGGTACCCGAGGTGGCCGGTGCCGGCAGCACGGGCCCGGGCAAGGGCAAGGGCAAGGGCAAGCCGCAGGACGACAACGCGGTGCGCCGGGCCTGGGTCGACTGCATGCACAAGCAGGGCCAGACCAGCGTCGAGCAGGACAAGGACGGCAACATCGGCTTCCCGGCGGCCAGTACCGACAGCGGGCTGCCGCCCGGCTACGACACGGCTGCCCGGCTGTGCGACGAGAAGGTGCCCGGCATCCACCAGGTCCAGCGCGCCGACCAGGCCAAGTTCGTCGAGATGGCCCGCACGTGGGTCACGTGCGCGCGCAAGAACGGCTACCCCGACATGCCCGATCCGGATCCCAAGGAGGGGATCGTCATCATCCCGCGCGCAGCGTTCGACGCCGGCAAGTGGGATGCCGCCGGGCGCGCCTGCGACCCGCAGTTCCCGCTGCCCGGCTACCGGATAGGCGAGTGACCGTGAACCGCACCGCGGAGTCCGCGGAGTCCGAGGCGCCCGCCGGCGAAGAGCACGGGCCCGGGCGGGGGCGGGGGCGCAGGAGGAAGCACGGCAGGATCGTCGTCCCGGTGCTGGTGGTCGCCATGGCGGCCGGGGCGGCGGCGGTCGCCGTCGCCCGTCCGTGGGACCGCGACCACGGGACCGCGAAGCAGTCGGCCGTCCCGTACGACCTGGTCCCGGTGGAGCAGGGCTCGCTGTCCAGCAGCATCCAGCTCACCGGCGCGCTCGCGTACGACGCCCCCACCCCGGTCGTCGCGTCGGGCAAGGGCACCCTCACGGGGCTGCCCGTCGTCGGCGCCGTCGTCAGGGCCGGCGAGACGCTCTACGAGGTCGACGGGCAACCGGTGGTGCTGATGACCGGCGACCGCCCGCTCTGGCGCGACCTGGGCCCCGACGTGTCCGAGGGCCCCGACGTCGAGCAGCTCGAACGCAACCTGGTCAAGCTGGGCCACGCGAAGGGCCTCGCCCTGACCGCCGACCGGAAGTTCACCCCGGCCACCGCCGCCGCCGTGAAGCGCTGGCAGAGGTCGCTGGGGCTGCTGGAATCGGGCACGGTGCCGCTGGGCGGCGTCGCCATGCTGCCGCAGGAGTCCGCGCGCGTGCAGCAGGTCTCCGCGCAGATCGGCGCGGCCGTGAGCGGCTCCTCGGTCGTGACCGTCACCCGTACCGACCTCGTGGTCACCGCGCAGCCCGCCGAGAACCAGATCTCCCGGTTCAAGCCGGACGGGCGGGCCCGGGTCAAGCTGGCCGACGGAACCGTCGTCGAGGGGCGCATCCGCTCCCTGGTACGCGGCTCCGCCGGCGGCGGGGACGACAAGTCGGGCGGCTCCGGGGACGGTTCGGGCGCCAAGACCACCGTCACGATCGCGCTGGACGGCCAGGAGCAGGCGCAGCGGGCGGGACTGTACGCGGTGACCGTCAGCGTGGTGGGCGACACGGCCGACAACGCGCTCGTCGTCCCGGTCACCGCGTTGCTCGCGCTGGACGGCGGCGGCTACGGCGTACGCGTCGCCGACGGCTCCGATCGCTCCGACGGCCCGGCCCCCCGGCTCGTCAGGGTCCAACTGGGTCTGATCGCCGACGCCAAGGCGCAGATCACCGGCGACGTGCGGCCCGGCGCGCGGGTGGTGATCCCCAAGTGACGTCTCCCCCGCCGCCGCACGCGGCCCCCGTCCTGGAGCTGTCCGGCATCGTCAAGGAGTATCCGGGCACGCCCCCGCTGCGCGTCCTGCACGGCATCGATCTCACCATCGAGGCCGGCGAGCTCCTCGCCGTCGTCGGCCCCTCCGGTTCCGGCAAGTCCACCCTGCTCGCGCTGCTCGGTTCGCTGGACCGGCCCACCTCGGGCCGGCTGCGTTTCGAGGGCCGCGACCTGGCCGGTCTGTCCGACCCGGAACTGGCCGCGCTGCGGGCGCACCGGATCGGGTTCGTGTTCCAGCAGTTCTTCCTGATGCCGGGACTCACCACCGTCGAGAACGTCGCCACCGGGCTGCTGTACGGCGGGGCGCCGGTCTCCGAGCGGCGTGCGCGGGCGGCCGAAGCGCTGCGCTCCGTCGGGCTCGGGCACCGGCTCGGCCACCGCGCCGACCAGTTGTCGGGCGGCGAGAAGCAGCGCGTCGCGATCGCGCGTGCGCTGATCGGGCGGCCTGCGCTGCTGCTGGCCGACGAGCCCACCGGCGCGCTGGACAGCGTCTCGGGCACCGCCGTGGTCGAGTTGCTGCGCACCCTGAACGCCGACGGCACCACGGTCGTGGTGATCACCCACGACCGCGAGCTGGCCGCGTCGTTCCCCCGGCGGATCGGTATCCACGACGGGCGCGTCGAGTTCGACGTACGCGTCCCGCAGCCGGCGGGAGCCGTCCGATGACCGTTCCGCGCCGCACCCGGCTGCGTCCGGCGGACCTGCTGCGCCTCGGCATGATCGGGCCGCGTACCCGCAGACTGCGTTCCGCGCTGTCCGCGCTCGGCATCTCGCTGGGCATCGCCGCCGTCGTCGCGGTCACCGGGATCTCCCAGTCGAACCAGGAACACCTGCTGGAACGCCTGGACCAGCTCGGCTCCAACCTGATCACCGTGGCCCCCGGCAAGGGCCCCGACCAGCAGTTGGTGCCGCTTCCGGTGACCGCCGAGAAGATGCTCTCCGCCATCGGGCCCGTGCAGCAGACCACCGCGACCGGGGCCACCACCGCGCACGTGTACCGCAACGACCTGGTGCCCGGGCAACAGACCGGCAGCATCACCGTGCTGGCCGCCCGGCTCAACCTCCTCGACGTGCTGCGCGCCACCCTGCGCAGCGGGCAGTGGCTGGACGCCGCGAGCGAGAACCTGCCGGTGACCGTACTCGGCGACCAGTCCGCGCAGCGCCTCGGTGTCACCGGGCCCGGCGAGCGGGTGTGGCTGGGCGGGCAGTGGTACAAGGTCGCCGGGATCCTGGCCCCGAACGAACTCGCCCCCGAGCTGGGCACGTCGGCGCTGGTCGGCTGGCCGCAGGCGGTCGCCCACCTGGGCGCGGACGGTACCGCCGCGACCGTGTACCTGCGGTCGTACGCCGAACGCGTCCCGCAGGTCCAGGCCGTGGCGGCGGCCGGCGCGAATCCCGGCAACCCGACCATGGTCGCGGTCAGTCGGCCCTCCGATCTCCTCGCGGCCCGCGCCGAGACGGAGGACACGCTGACCGGGCTCGTCCTCGCCCTGGCGGGCGTGGCGCTGCTGGTGGGCGGCGTCGGCATCGCCAACACCATGGTCGTCGGAGTGATGGAACGGCGCGGCGAGATCGGGCTGCGCCGCGCGCTGGGCGCCCGGAGCGGCCAGATCGCGGCGCAGTTCCTACTGGAGGCCGTGCTGATGGGCTTCACCGGCGGGCTGGGCGGGCTGCTGCTCGGCGGGCTGACCGTGTACGGCTACGCGCTGGTCCAGGGCTGGCCGGTGGCCGTTCCGCTCCCCATGCTGTTCGCGGGCCCGGCGGTGTCGGTGGTGGTGGCCGCGCTCGCGGGGATCCATCCGGCGCTGCGGGCCGCCCGGGCCTCCCCCACCGACGCGCTGCGCTCGGCGTGACCCGGCGCGGGGGCGCTCAGCGGCGCCGTGCGCAGGTCCAGGCCCCCATGCCCTGGATCTTGGCGAGTCTTCTCGCCGTCGCGATCTGCTGCGCCTTCGTGGCGAGGTCGGCGCGCGGTGCGTACCTGCGGCCTCCCGCCAGGTTCCAGCTCGACTGGGTGAACTGCAACCCGCCGTAATGGCCGTTGCCGGTGTTCGCCCGCCAGTTCCCGCTGGATTCACAGCGGGCGATGGCGTCCCAGTCGGGCTTCGGTTTGGAGTGGACCGCGGCGGCGTGGGCACCCGAGACGTCCAACAAGGCAGCGGCCAACAAGACTGCAAGGGCCAGCAGTTGGCCGATCGGGCTCCGGCTTCGCCGGTCCTTCCGGTTGCGCGACATCAGTCCTCCTTCGCTGTTGGGGCGGGCCTGCCACGAACAGCGGGCGGGCCCGCGGACGGCCGTCTTCCGGCCGATGCCACAGCAGAGCACGGACCGGCGCGCTTCCAGCGGCACTTGGCGTCGGCGAAGGGATGACGCCACCCGAACGGACGCTCTACGGCCCGCACCCGCACCCCGCACGGCGGAACGCACTGGCGAATCGGCCCTCCGATGAACCTCCGCAGCTTGTTCGCGGTGCCGGAGGAGGGGTTCTCGCCGGCGCCCGGCAAGAAGGCTCGCGAGCGACTCGCCTGTCATTCCCGACAGTTAGTGATCATGTCGCGTACTCTTCGGTCGCGCCGGGGGGCGTTTCTGGATCACCCGGGATCAATCTCTGGGGGGCCAGTGTTCGACGTCGCCATGCTCGATCTGCCGTTTCCGTCACGCAGCAATCCGAGCCAGGGGTACATCGCAGAGTGGCACCGAGAGTGGCTACTGCGTCACGCAGGGCTTGACGGAGCCATCGACCGGACGGTGTACGACAAGTGGGACGTGCCCCGCCTCGCAGCCTTGACCAGCCCCGACTGTGCCGGCGATGACCTCGCCCTTGCCGTTGACCTGCTCGGCTTCTACTTCTTCTTCGACGACCGGTTCGACACGGACCTCGGCCGGGCCCCGGCGCGAGTGGCGGAGGTCTGCAGCCGCCTGACGGCCCTCCTGCACGGGAACGGCCCCGCGCCCGGCGCCCGTACCCCCGTCGAGCGGGCCTTCGCCGACCTCTGGGAGCGCAGCCTGCGCGGCATGTCCGCCCGGTGGCGGGCCCGGTCCGCCTACAACTGGGAGTGGTACTTCGCCTGCCACCCCGCCGAGGCCGCCGGCCGGCTCTCCGGCCGGCTCCCGGACCGGGAGGAGTACCTGGCGCTCCGCCGGGGCACGGCCGCCATGGAGACCCTCTTCGACATGGTCGAGCGGCTCAACCGGTTCGAGTTGCCGCAGGAGGTGCTGCACCACCCGGTCTTCCGCCGGATGCGCCAGCTGGCCGCCGACATACCGTCGTTCACGAACGACGTGCACTCCTACACCCAGGAACTCGCCCGGGGCGATGTCGCCAACCTGGTGATGATCGTCCGCGAGGAGCGCGGCGGCACCCCCGAGGAGGCGGCCGTCGTGGTGATGCGCGAGGCCCAGAGGATGGTCGACCGGTTCGTGGAGTTGTCCGACCGGGTGCCCGAAATCTCTGACCACCTCGGCCTTCCCCCGGCCGGACGTGAGGCCGCCCGCCGGTACGTCGACGGCCTCGCCGCCTGGATCGCCGGCTACCACCGCTGGGAGATCGACACCGGGCGCTACGGCAACGGCAGCTGAACCGAATCTGCGGCGCGTATCGTGCCCGGATGACTGTGATTCCGGAGGCCTTCACGAGGAGCACCGTCGAGCGCGAGGGAGAGCGCGGGACGGCGTGGCTCGCCGCGTTGCCGGGGATCGTGGACGAGTTGCTGGGGCGCTGGGACTGCGTGCCGGACGGCGAGGTCATGCACGGGGGTGTCGGGGTGATCGTCCCGGTGCGGAGGCAGGCTTCGGGGGCGGCGGTGCTGAAGGTGTCGTTCCCGCATCCCGGCAACGTGCACGAACCGGACGCGTTCGCGGCGTGGGGCGGGCGCGGCGCCGTCCTGCTGTACGAGCGCGACGACGGGCGGTTCGCGATGCTGCTGGAACGGGTCCGGACCTCGACCCTGGCGGAGGTCGCGGACGGCGACGAGGTGGTGGCGGTCGCGGGGAGGCTGGGCCGGCGGCTGGCCGTCCCCGCGCCGCCCGGGCTGCCGCGGCTGCGGGACGAGGCCGACGCCTGGGAGGAGGGGCTGCGCAGGGACGCCGGGGAACTGGCGCACCCGCTGTCGCCCCATGCGGTGGACGCGGCCGTGGCGACCGTCCGCGAGCTGGGCCGCGCCCAGCCGGACACCCTGGTCCACGGCGACCTGCACGCCGGGAACATCCTCCGCGCCGACCGCGAGCCGTGGCTGGCCGTCGACCCCAAGGGGTACGCGGGAGACCCCGCCTACGACGGCGGCACGCTGCTCAAGACGCGCGCGCCGACCCTCCTCCAGGCGGACGACCTGCGCAAAGCCGTGCACCGCGTCGTGGACGTCTTCGCCGAGGCGGCGGAACTCGACCGTGAACGCGTCCTGCGCTGGGCCCAGTTCCACGCGGTGCGGGCCGCGTTCTGGGGCCGCCGACACGGATTCCGGGTCGCCCGCAGCGGACCGCTACGGGACCTGCTGACCGAATTCGTCTGCCACCTAGCCGAGTTGCTCACCGAACGGGCATAGACCCCGGACGCCCCCTACGCGCGCAGGCCGCCCACGAGTTCGGCCAGGGCGGCCGCCAGCGCGCCGAGGCCGGGCCCGGCGGGACCGCCCGGCTCGGACATGTACACGTCCCGGCGGATCTCGACCATCAGCGCACCGACCCGGTCGTCCTTGCCGTAGTACTCCAGCGGCACGTACGTGCCGGCGAAGGGGGTGTCGAGCCCCGTGCCGCCGAAGCCCGCGAACGCCTCCTCCGCCGCGCCGAGGAGCCCGGCCGGGGTGTGGAAGGGGTCCGTGCCCAGGCAGATCGGCGGCCGGGGCCCGTCACCGTGCAGTTCGTACGGGAGCGCCCGCGTCGGATAGGAGTGCACGTCGATGATCACGGCCCGGCCGACGGCCGCGAGCCGGTCCGCCACGGCCCGCGTCATCGCCTCCGCGTACGGGTGGAAGTAGCGGTCGGTCAACGGCCGCGGGTCGAAGCCGTCCGGACGCAGGCGCTCCCGGTGGGTGGTGCGCGTGTACACCGCCCCCATGCCCACGGCGAGCATCTCCTCGCGCTCGTCGGGGAACCGCTCCGGGTCGATGACGAGCCGGGACAGCCCGTTCACGAACCGCCACGGCGTGACGGGAGCGGCGGCCGCGGCCGCGGCGGCGATGTCGGCGGTGTGGGAGTCCGTGATGTGGTCCAGCTCCCGCGCCAGCGCCCCGTCGTCCAGCACGATGCCGCGGCGGACGGACTCCGGTATGACGCGCGAGGAGTGCGGCACGTGCAGGATCACCGGCGACGCGTCGGCGCCGGGAAGGACCTGGAAGGACTCGGGCGGGTGATTCATGCGCCATATCCTCCCCCGCGGGCAGGCCGCCGGGCGATCGATTACCGGCCGGAAACCGGCTCGCACCGCTTGTGCGTCGTATCGTTGGCACATGGCCGACGCGACAGCCGGCATCACCACGGGAGCCGCGGCCCGCAGGCTGGGGGTCTCCCCCACCACGCTGCGGTCGTGGGACCGGCGGTACGGGATCGGCCCGGCAGCCCGTGAGGACGGGCGGCACCGGCGCTGGGCCCCGGCGGACGTCGCGGTGCTGGAGGCGATGTGCCGGCTCACCGCGTCCGGCGTGCCCCCGGCCGAGGCCGCCCGGGCCGCCCTGGCGGGGGCCGGTCAGGAACCCGCGCCGCCGGTTCCCGCAGCACCCGCGGCGCCCGCCCGCACCCCCGGCTCCGGCCACGGCCGGGGACTGGCCCGGGCGGCGGTCCGCCTCGACGGCCCCGCCCTGGACGCGTTGCTGCACGAGGTGGTGGCCTCGTACGGGCTCGTCGCCGCGGGCGAGTCCGGCGCCGATCTCCTCGTCCGTCGGCCCGCCCGCGCCCGGCGGCGTCCGGAGGCGGTGCGCGGGGGACGCTGTGGCCATCACGGCTCCTCTCGCCGGGAACCGGCTGCTCCCGGCCTCCTCAGGATCCGGCGGCCGCGGCGCCCTCCTCAACGCGCATCGTTTGCGCAGCGTTTTCGTACGGTCAGTCGAGGCCCCGGGCGCGGCGGAAGCGCGCCAGGCCGTCGGCGAGCGCCACGGTCGGGTCCGGGTAGCCGCGAGAGGCCCGTTCCGCCGCGGTGAGCTTCCACGGCTCGTGGATCAACGGGGGTTCCAGGTCGGCGAGTTCGGGAACCCAGCGGCGTACGTACGCGCCGACCGGGTCGTACTTCTTCGCCTGGAGCACGGGGTTGAGGACCCGGTTGGGCCGGCTGTCGGTGCCCGTGCCCGCGACCCACTGCCAGTTCAGCTGGTTGTCGGCGACGTCGCCGTCGACGAGGAGGTCGAGGAAGTGGCGGGCTCCGGTCCGCCAGTCGAGGTAGAGCGTCTTGGTCAGGAAGGAGGCGGCCACCAGCCGCGCCCGGTTGTGCATCCAGCCCTCGTGGGCGAGTTGGCGCATGGCGGCGTCCACCACGGGGTATCCGGTCCGGCCTTCCTTCCAGGCCCGCAGGTCGGCCTCGGCCCGCTGCCCGTGACGCCACCGGTCGTGCCGCGGACGGTAGTCCCGAGTGGCGCTGCGGGGCCGGGCGTTCAGCACCTGGTGGTGGAAGTCCCGCCAGCACACCTGCCGTACGAACGCCTCCGCGCCCGGCCCGCCCCGGGTCCGCGCACGGTGCACCAGCTCGGTGGCGGAGACCGCGCCGAAGTGCAGGTAGGGGGAGAGGCGGGAGGTGAGATCGCCGGCGAGGTCGTCGTGCCGGTCCTCGTACGCGTCGACGTGGCGGGACATCCAGGCGCCCAGCCGCCGGCGCCCCTCGCTCTCGCCGCCGACGGCCAGCCCGTCGGACACGCCTTCGACGGCGTCCCGTGCGGGCACCTCGTCGGAGCGCACGCCGTGGGGCACCGGTACCGCCCTGGGGGCCGCGACCGGGGAGCGCGGCGGCTCGGCCGACCAGCGCCGGTAGTACGGGGTGAACAGGGCGAAGTGGTCCGACCCGCCCGGCGTGACCTCACCGGCGGGCAGGACGGTGACGACCCCGTCGTGGACGTACAGCCGGCGGCCGTCGGACTCCAGGGCTCGGCGCAGCCGCTGCTCCCGCCCGCGCGCGAATCCGCTGCACCCGGCGGCCGTGTGGACCTCGTCCGCGTCGGCCTCCCGGGCCACCGCGCACACCTCGGCCGCGGTGTCGCCGTGCCGCACGACGAGCCGGCCGCCCCGGTCGCGCAGTCCGGCGTCCAGGTCGGCCAGGCAGTCGGCGAGGAAGGCGAGCCTGTTGGGTGCGGCGAAGCCGGCCCGGTCCACGGCGGGGTCCCGGACGAAGAGGGGCACCACTTGGGGCGCCGACTCCAGCGCGGCCCGCAGGGGCCGGTGGTCGTGGAGGCGGAGGTCCGAGGTGAAGAGGACGACCGAGACGTTCATGGCACCACTCCTGGCGATCGGACACCGGGCCGGCGGCGCGTGCGGCCGCCCGCGCGTGCACCCGCGCCCGGTGTGCTGCTGCACGTGCGCTGTGCTCCTCCTTCGGCGCGCGGGGGGGGCTCACGGATGCGGCGGGTTCAGCGGCCCGGTCCGGCGCGGCCCCGGCCGGGAGCCGTCTCCCGTGTGGGCGGACCCCTCCGCGGTCAGCGCGACCCTGCGGGCCATGCCGCCGAACACGACGGCATGGAAGGGCGCGACGCTCCACCAGTAGAGCTGTCCGGCGAGCCCCCGGGGATGGAACAGGGCGCGCTGCCGGTACCGGGACCGGCCGTCCCCGTCCTGCTCCGCGTACATCTCCAGCCAGGCCTTGCCGGGGAGGCGCATCTCCGCCCGGAGCCTGAGCATGCTCCCCCGCTCGATCTCCTCGACGCGCCAGAAGTCCAGGGCGTCTCCGACCCGCAGCCGGCCGGCGTCGCGGCGCCCGCGGCGCAGTCCCGCCCCGCCGACGAGCCGGTCGGACCAGCCGCGCAGGGCCCAGGCGAGCGGGAAGGAGTACCAGCCGTTCTCGCCGCCGATCCCTTCGATGATCCGCCACAGCGCCTCGGGTGCCGCCGCCACGTCCCGTTCCCGCTCGTCGGTGTACAGGCTGCCGCCGGCCCAGTCGGGATCGGTGGGCAGCGGGTCGCTCGGTGCTCCGGGCAGCGCGGCCGAGGACCAGCGGGTGACGACCTGGGCGTCGCGCACGCGCTGGAGGGCGAGGGCCAGGGCACGGTCGAAGGGCAGGGGCGCCCCCGGCGGGTCGGGCACGTGGCCGGTGATGTCGTGTTCCGCGCACACGACCTCGTACCGCAGGGACTCGGCGAGGGGCCGGGCGAGGGCGGCGGGCACCGGTGTGACCAGCCCGATCCACTGGCTGGACAGGCCCGGGGTGAGCAAGGGTACGGGCAGGATCAACCTGCGCGGCAGCCGGGCGACCGTGGCGTAGCGCTCCATCATCTGCCGGTACGTGAGGACGTCCGGCCCCCCGATGTCGAAGGCCCGGTTGACCTCGTCGGGCATGCGGGCGGCGCCGACGAGGTAGCGCAGGACGTCCCGTACGGCGATGGGCTGGACGCGGGTGCTGACCCAGCTCGGGGTCACCATGACGGGGAGGCGTTCGGTGAGGTAGCGGAGCATCTCGAAGGAGGCGGATCCGGAGCCGATCACGACGGCCGCCCGCAGCACGGCCGTGGGCACCCCGGAGGCGAGGAGGATCCTGCCGACCTCGGCCCGGGAGCGCAGGTGCGGGGAGAGCTCCCCGTCGGGGACGCCGGCCGGGGTCAGCCCGCCGAGGTACACGATCCGGCGCACCCCGGCGGCGCGGGCCTCCGCGGCGAAGGTGCGGGCGGCGCGGCGGTCCGTCTCCTCGAAGTCCCGCCCGGCGGTCATGGAGTGGACGAGGTAGTAGGCCACGTGCACGCCGTGCAGGCGGGCCGCAGGCTGTCGGCGTCGGTGACGTCGCCGCGGACGATGTCGACGCGGTCCGCCCACGGGTGGCCGTGGAGGTGGGCGGGCGTGCGGGCCAGGCAGCGGACGGTGTACCCGGCGTCGAGCAGCTCGGGCACGAGCCGGCCCCCGATGTAGCCGCCGGGTCCGGTGACGAGGCAGCGCTCGCCGCCGGGCGCGGTCCGTGTACGCGTCGTCATGTGCAGCCACTCCCCTTCGCCGGCCTCCGCCCCTCTCTTCCGCCTTCCCGGCCCGTTCGGATGCACTCCGGTGCCGACCGGCCGGTCGGCGGGCGGGGTGCCGGTGTCCGGTGCCACGCTGAGGGGCGCACTCGATCCGCGAAAGGCAATCGTCATGATCACCACTGACTTCGCCCCCGGCTCCCCCTGCTGGCTCGACCTCGGCGCTCCCGACGTCCCTGCGGCCGCCGCCTTCTACGGCGCCGTCCTGGGCTGGGAGTACGAGTCCATGGGCGAGGGGGAGGACATGGAAGGCGGGATGTTCCGCAAGGACGGCAAGGTCGTCGCCGGGCTCGGCAAGCTCACCGAGGAGGGGGCGCGGTCGGCCTGGATGATCTACTACAGCGTCACCGACGCGGACGCCACGACCCGGGCCGTCGAGGGCGCCGGCGGGTCGGTGCGCGTGGCACCGCGGGATCTCGACGAGTGGGGCCGCATGGCGCAGTACAGCGATCCGCTGGGCGGCCAGTTCGCCGTCTGGCAGCCCGGCACGAACAAGGGCGTCGACCTGGTGGACCAGCCGGGCTCACTGTCCTGGACGGAGCTGTACACGAGCGACGCCGCGGCCGCCAAGGAGTTCTACGGCAGCGTCTTCGGCTGGCGGTTCGGTGAGATGGAGCTGCCGGGCGGCGGGGGCACGTACTCCCTCATCACCCCCGCCGGTCTCCCCGAGGAGCGCATGCACGGCGGTCTCATGGAGCTGCCGGAGGAGCACCTCGCCCTGGCGAGCGGGCGGCCGTACTGGCACCCGGTGTTCAACGTCACCGACTGTGACGCCGCCGTCGCCAGGGTGAGGGAGAACGGCGGCAGCGTGCAGATGGGTCCGGAGGACGCCGAGGGCGTCGGCCGGCTGGCCGTCTGCCTCGACCCGTCGAACGCCGACTTCGTGGTGCTGACCCCGGCCGGGGGCTAGGGGGTGTCCGAGCCCGCGGTGCACAGGGCCCAGATCACGAAGACGCAGAGGGCGATCGAGACGAGGGCCCAGACCGGGGCGTAGGGCAGCCACATGAAGTTGATGACGATGTTGATCCCGGCCAGGACCACGCCGGTCGCGCGGGCCCAGGGGGCGTCCTTGAGGATCCCCCAGCCCACGACGGCGAGGACGATGCCGAGGAGCAGGAGGATCCAGCCCCAGGCCGAGGTGTCGAGCTTGTAGACGTAGTCGCCCAGCCGGGCGTACACGTCGTTCTCCGCGATACCGGCGATGCCCTTGAGGACGGACATGACGCCCTCCACCAGGAGGACGACTCCGGCGAACATCGCGCCGCCGGCCGCCCAGGCGCTTCCGGCCGCCGACCTTCCGTCACCCCCTTGGGAGGTGTGCCGCGAGGGGCCGCTCGGGGAGGCAGTCTGTGCCACGTGAAGCTCCTTCGTCCGGTGGGGCGTGACGCCCCACGCCCTTCCACCCTCGGGGCGGACGCGGGCGGCCGGACAGCGGAGTACGGCCGAACGGGCGAATCACTCCGCCGGAGCACGGTGTGACTCAGGGTGACGAAGGCCGTCGTCCCGCCGCATAGGAGGACCGCAAGAAGCCCAAGACCCAGCAGCTCAACAACCTCACCGGGGCCGGAGCCCTCTCCGGCACCTTCTGGGGGATGCTCTTCGGCCTCCTCTTCTTCGTGCCGCTGCTCGGCGCCGCGGTGGGCGCGGCAGCCGCGGCCCTCGGCGGCTCCCTCACCGACGTCGGCATCGACGACCAGTTCATCGAGGGCGTGAAGTCCGAGGTCAAGCCCGGCACTTCCGCGCTCTTCCTGCTGTCCTCCGACGCCGTGATCGAGCGGGTCCGCGGCGCGTTCCCCAACGGGCAGGCGCAGCTCGTCGGCGACCTGAAGTCCGGCTACGCGAACCTGCCGGGCGACACCACGGGCTCCGCCGCCCAGGCCCAGCTGAAGCCCCGGGTCCAGAAGCTCGACGAGACCCTCGCCGCCGCCTCCGTCGGCGTCAAGTGCGCCTGATCCCCGGTCACGGTGTCGCCCGCCCCGCGTCGGGGGTGTCGAAGCGGAGTACCGCGTCGACGCCCCGGCGCAGGGCGCGGGCCGTGGGCGGTGGCGCGTAGGAGAGCCGGAACAGGAGCAGTTCGGTCTCCTCCGGGCGCTGCGGGACGAGGGCGGACAGACGCTTGCGCAGGGCGTGCAGGGTGGCCGTCTCCGCCGCGTCGAGTCCGGCGCCGTCACCGCGCTCGACACGGGCCAGGAGGTACAGCAGTACGGTGACCGGCTGGAATCCGAGGCCCAGGGAGGTCGCGGTGAGCCAGAGTCGCTGCAGGGCCCTGCCGCCCTCGAAGGAGGCCTCGGGGCCGGTCCCGGCGATGGTCAGGCAGCCGATCGCCGAGGAGGCCGCGACGCCGTCGCGGGCGCCTTCCTCGAAGGCCCGGCCGCCGCCCATCTGCCGGACGAAGGCCAGGTGGGGCCAGTGGCGGGCGAGGGACATGCCCGCGAGGTCGGCGGCGTCCGCTTCGAGCGTGGCGATGTCGATGCCGTCCCGGGTCGCCCGTACCTCCTCGGGGGTCCAGCGCAGCTCGCCCATCATCTCCGCGTGCATGCGGCGGGACAGCATCCGCAGCCGGTCGGCGGCGCCCAGGATCCGTCCCGCCTCCGCCAACTCGGCGCGGTCGGTGAGCAGGTGCAGGCGTGCGCCGCTGTCGGCCGCACAGCTCGTCAGGGTCTGCCGGTGGACTGCGTCCAGGGGACGGGCGGGGCCGGCCCGGCGGTTGGTGGCACGCCGTTCGATCCAGTCGACGAGTGCGGGGCGCGGTGTGTGCGGGGCCCCGGAGAAGGTCAGCTCGCAGACGAGTGCGGGGTCGGCCGGATCGGGGAAGGGGCGCGCGTGGCAGGCCCAGCCCGCGGCCCGGGCCGCGAGGTCGATGTTCTCGACGGCCGCTCCGATCGCGAGCCGGGTGGCGGCGCCCTCGAAGTCGAGCAGCGTCGCCGGCTGGGTCTCGTCGACCCGGCAGTGCAGCACGGGGCCGCGCGCGACGAACGTCCAGGGCTGGACGTTCCCGCCGGAGGGGGCCTGGATCCCGTACGCGACGAGGCGGCGGACGCCCTCCTCGCCGAGGACCCCACCGGGGCCGGGCAGCAGGAGCGGCGGGGCGGGGGCCAGCGCGGCGGGTGCTCGTACCGGGCTCGCGGCGGTCGGCGGCACGGCGGTCGGCGGCACGGCGGGCTCCGGGGCTGCCTGGGCCCGGACCGGGGCCTGGGCGCCGTCCCGTATGAGTTCCGCCGGGTCCACGAAGAAGCGTCCGGAGGCGGTGAACTGCCCGAGCAGGACCCGCCGGGCGGTGTCGGTGACCACGGCGGCGCCCAGCGCCACCCCCGAGGCGAGCTGGGGCCAGGAGGAGAGGGTGTGCCCGATCTCCATCAGCGAGGGGGCCATCCGTTCCGAGAGGTTCTCCGGGCCGAGGATCCGCAGGACGTGGGGAACCTTGTCGCGGACCGGAAGCCCCTTGAGGTCGGCGGCCGCGACGCCGTCGATCAGGCCGTGCAGCAGGGGCCGGTCCGGTTCGAGGTCGAAGCGCTCCACGTCCAGCATGCCGCGCTCGTTGGTCTCCATGAGCACCGCGATGCCGTGCGCCCGGGCGCGTTCGCGCGCGAAGACCTTGATGTACAGGTCGTCGCACTCCTCGATGAACAGGTCGGCGCGGCCGCCGCCGGTGAGGAACCCGTCGACGTTGTCCTCGGTCAGGCCCTCGGGCCAGACCTCTATGTCGAGGTAGGGGTCCATCTCGTACATCTGCCGTGCGGCGATGACCACTTTGGGCAGTCCGATGTCGGTGACCGAGGCCCGCAGGCGGTTCAGGTTCGAGAGGGACAGCCGGTCGAAGTCCGCGAGCCGGAAGCGGCTGCCGACCCCTTCCTGGGCGAGGGTGAACGCGCTGGCGGCGCCCACCGAGAGGCCGGCCACCGCGATGGTCCTGCCGGTGAGCCCGGCCTGTTCCGCCGCCGTGATCTTGTACTGGTTGCGGGACTGGCGCAACTCTCGGTACTCGGGCCCGGGCAGGACGTGGACGAGCCGCCGCGACCACGGGTACCAGGCCCAGGTCCCGTACTCCAGGGGCGGCCGCCCGTCGAGGTGGTCTTCCACCGCCGCGGCCAGTTCCTGCGGGCTCGGGCGCCAGGCGGGGCGGCGGGCGGTGAGCAGCTCCGCAAGCTGTTCGGTCAGGGTGTCCCCCACCGCCGACGCCCCACCGCGGTCCAGGATGCCGGTCAGCTCCGCCCGTTGCCGGGGGTCGGCCGCGTCGAACAGCCCCGGACGCCACGGCTCCGCGTCGTCGGCCGTCGTCGTCCGGGTGGCGGAGGTGATGTGCGCTTCCAGACTCATCGTGCACCTTCGGCTGTCGTGGTCGGGGAACGGGGGCGTCGGACCGGGTCAGGGTTCCGGCGTGAGCTGCGCGGGCTCGAACAGCCGCAGTCCGAGCTCGTCGGCGCAGACGCGCAGCCGCTGCTCGGGGATGCGCCGGGGCGTGGTCCGCAGCCCTTGGCCCAGCGCGCGCAGTGCCCGGGCCAGCCGCTCTTCCCGGTGGTGGAAGGCCTCGATGCGGTCGAGGGAGTAGTACGAGGTCACGCCCGGCAACGGCGCGTCGGCCAGGGGGTGTTCCCACCGCCAGCGGTAGCCGCAGCGCTCGTACGTCCCGGTCAGGCGGGCCGAGCAGCTGCCGAGGATCGCCGTGGCACCGAGGGATTCGGCGGCGGCCACGCCGGCGACCACGAGCACGGTGACGAGGTGGCGCCCCTTCCAGTGCGGCGCCACCCATGCGCCGGAGAGTTCCGCCACCGCCTCTCCGCGGGCGCGGGCGGCGGCCACGGCGGAGGCGACCTGCGGACTGCGGAGGTGGATCTCGGAGGGCAACTCCCCAGAGACGCCGTGGTGGATGCGCACTCCGCCCGCCGGCCGGCCGTCGTCGTCGACGGCCGCCACGCAGCTGAGCGCATCGGCGCCGACGCGCGGGTCGCCCTTGCCGAACCGCACCATCACCTGCTGGCCGAGCCGGCCGTACGCCTTCTCCTGCTCGGCGAGGAACTCCTGGTAGAAGGGGTCGCCCAAGTCGACACCGAACAGCTCGAGGTGCATGCCCCCGCCCCCTCCCCCGTCCGCCGCGCGAAGGGCGGCACGCGGCGCGAGCCGACTCTACCGGCCCGGTCCCGCGGCCACCGCGGCTCCCCCGCCTTCGGCGTCCGCGGTGGCGCCGGCCGTGGCCTGCGCCAGCAGCCGGAGCGCCGTGCGCGCCTCCGAGCCGTCGGGGGCGGTCGCCACGATCAGGGTCTGGTCGTCGCTGATCCTCAGCCCCTGCTGGGTCACCGTCAGCACGCCGACCAGCGGATGCCGCATCCGGTGTTCGGCGACGGTGCACTGCCGGACCCGGTGGTCGGCCCACATCGACGCGAACTCGGGGCTGCGCATGCTGAGTTCGCCGACGAGGGCGGCGAGCAGCGCGTCCCCGGGGTGGCGGCCCGCCGCGTGGCGCAGGCTGGCCACGACGGCCCGGGCCTTGTCCTCCCAGGTGGCGTACAGGTCCCGGGTGTGGGCGTCGAGGAACATCAGCGAGGCCATGTTCGGGCGGTCGGCGGGCCGGTCCGGTGCGTGCGGGTCCAGGTGGCCGGCGATCAGGGCGTGGCCCAGCGGGTTCCAGGCCAGGATGTCGGTGCGCCGGCCGGTGACGACGGCCGGCACGTCGGGCATCGAGTCCAGCAGCGTACGGGTCGCCGGGTCCAGCCTCTCCGGCGGCGGACGTCGGGCCGGCCGGCGCCGCACCGCGGCCCCCGCGAGGTCGTGCAGGTGCCGGCGCTCGACCTCGTCCAGCCTCAGCGCGCCGGCGATCGCGTCCAGCACCTCCGGGGACGCGTTGTGCGCGTGGCCCTGTTCCAGCCGGGCGTAGTAGGAGGCGCTGACCCCGGCGAGCAGGGCCAGTTCCTCACGGCGCAGGCCCTGGACGCGGCGCCGTTCGCCGTAGGTGTCGAGGCCGATGTCCGCGGGCCGCAGCCGGGAGCGGCGGGCCTGCAGGAACGCGCCGAGGGAGGTCTGTCCGTCCATGCGCCCCAGTATCCGGGGGACCCAAGCCCGTTGCCTCTCCCTGCCGGGGATAGGCAGCGGAGGGTGTGGCTGCCGGCCGCGGGCCCGCCGAGGGTGGGGCCATGGACACCATCGAGTTGGGCAATGTCACCGTGAGCCGGGTCCGCGAGTACTACGGACCCCTCGGGCTCACCCCCCACGGCTTCATCCCCGAGAGCAGCGAGAACGTCTGGGAGGAGCAATCCTCCTGGCTGCGGCCGGAGTTCGTCGACGGCGAGCCGCCCGTCGCCAACGCGGCGCTGCAGACCTGGGTGTTGCGCAGCGAGGGCCGCACCATCCTGATCGACACCGGCGGCGGCAACCACAAGCCGCGTCCCGGCATGCCCTGGGACCAGCAGGACACCGACTTCCTGGGCAACCTCGCCCGGGCCGGCGTACGGCCCGAGGACGTGGACCTCGTCGTCAACACCCATCTCCACTCGGACCACGTGGGCTGGAACACCCGCCTGGACGGCGAGGACTGGGTGCCCGCCTTCCCCAACGCCACCTACCTGATCCACCGCGACGACTTCGACTTCTGGAACCCGGCGAACGGGCACGCCTCCGTCCTCGGCGACGGCAACGCCCACGCCTTCGAGGACAGCGTGGCCCCCGTCCACGCGGCGGGCCGGACCCTGCTGTGGGAGGGGAACAGCCACCGGATCGACGCGAACCTGACGCTGGACCTGGCCGCCGGCCACACGCCCGGGTCCTCCGTGGTCACGCTCGTCTCGGGCACCGACCGGGCGGTGTTCGTCGGAGACCTGCTGCACAGTCCGGTGCAGATCCTGGAACCGGACGCGAACAGCTGCTTCTGCGAGGACGCGGCACAGGCGCGGGCCGCGCGGCGCCGGCTGCTCGGCTGGGCCGCCGACCAGGGCGGGCTGCTGGTTCCGGCGCACTTCGGCGGCCACGGCGCCGCCGAGGTGGTCCGGGCCGGCGACGGCTTCGCCCTCAAGGGCTGGGCTCCGTTCACCGCGTACGCGCCGGGTGACGAGGGCTGACGCCGGGGCATCCGGGAGCGGGCCGGAAGTGCGCCTCCCGGGAGCGGGCCCGGAGGTGCGTCTTCCGGGCCGCCCCGCCTCCCTGGGACAATGGGCCACGTGTCCGGCAGCGCGGCGTCAGCGCAGCTCCCCGTCAGGGTGTTCCTCCTGGACGACCACGAGGTCGTCCGCCGCGGCCTGCGCGACCTGCTGGACGCCGAGCCGGACATCGAGGTCGTCGGCGAGGCCTCCACGGCCGCGGAGGCGCTGGCCCGGGGCCCCGCGGTGCGCCCGGACGTGGCCGTACTCGACGTACGGCTGCCCGACGGCGACGGGATCACCGTCTGCCGCGAGCTGCGCTCGCGCATGCCGGGGCTGGCCTGCCTGATGCTGACCTCGTTCGACGACGAGGACGCGCTGCTCGACGCGGTCATGGCCGGGGCGGCGGGGTACGTCCTCAAGCAGATCAAGGGCTCCGACCTGGTCTCGGCGGTACGGGCGGTCGCCTCGGGCCAGTCGATGCTGGACCCGGCGACGACCGCCCGCCTCATGCGTGCGCTGCGGGCCCCCGAGCCCACGGAGCCGGCGCAGGACGGGCGGCTCTCCGCCCTCTCCGAGGGGGAGCGCGCCGTGCTCGACCTGATCGGCGAGGGCCTCACGAACGCGCGGATCGCCGAGCGGCTCTACCTGTCCGAGAAGACCGTCAAGAACCGCGTCTCCCGGCTGCTCGGCAAGCTGGGTGTGGAGCGCCGGGTCCAGGCGGCCGTCATCGCCGCCCAGGTCCACGAACACGACGAGGACCGGGCCCGGGGCAGGCGCTGATCCGCGGCCGGTGCCGTACCGGACGGCCGGACAGCCCGGGCGCGCGGGCCAAGGCGGGATCGGGCCCGGCCATGATCCCCCGGACACCCCCGGGTCAGCCGGAACGGACCGGCAGCGGGATCCGCCACTCCAGCGTGGTGCCCCGCCCGTCGGGGCCGCCGGCCGACAGCACCAGCTCACCGCCCAGCCTCCGGGCCCGCTCCGCGATGTTGCGCAGGCCGCTGCGGCGCCCGCCGGCGGGGATCCCGCCCCCGTCGTCGCCGACCGACACCGTCAGGACGCCCTCGGCGACCACGAGCGAGACCTCCGCCCGGCCGGCCCCCGCGTGGCGGGCGACGTTGGCCAGGGCCTCCCCGATGACGGCGAGGGCCTCGTCCGCGACCGGCGGCGGTACGTCGGTGTCGAGCAGGCCTTCCATCCGCAGGGCCGGCGCGAAGCCGAGGGCCGCGGCGGCCTCCTCGACGGCCTGGACGGCGCGCAGCCGCAGCTTCGGCACCGTCCCGGGCACCTCGTGCTCGCGGAGTCCGAAGATCGCCGAGCGGATGATCTTGATGGTGGCGTCCAGATCGTCGATCGCCCGCGCGAGCCGCTCCGCGGCCTGCGGGTGCTCGACGAAGCGCTGGGCGCTCTGCAGCGTCATCCCGGTGGCGAAGATCCGCTGGATCGCCAGGTCGTGCAGGTCGCGGGCGATCCGGTCGTGGTCCTCCAGCAGGCTCATCTGCTCGGCGTCCCGGCGCCGGTCGGCGAGCTCCAGGGCCAGGGCGATCTGGCCCGCGAAGGCGGGGAGGGCGGCGACCCCGGCGCCCGTGAAGGCCGCGCGGCCGCGGCGGCGGGCCAGCATCAGGACGCCGCTCAGCCGCTCCCTGGTGCCGACCGTGACGGCGACGGCCGGGCCGAAGCCCTGCCAGCGCTCCGGCTGCACCGTGACCCGGTCGTCGCTCTCGACGTCCGCGACGGTGACCAGGCCGTCCCCGGCCAGGGCGGCGGCCGCCAGGGTGCCCTCGGGGCTGGGCAGCACGATCCCCCGGTGGGCTTCGGCGCCCTCGCCCAGGGCCAGCGAGCCGCGCAGCTCGCCGCCCGGCCCGACGAGGTAGAAGACGCCGATGTCGGCGCCGGTGATGTCCCCGGCCCGTTCCAGCATCCCTTCCAGCACCTGGCTCTCGGGGGAACCGGAGAGCAGCGCGCTCGTGCACTCGGAGCTGGCGGCCAGCCAGCGTTCCCGGATCCGCACCTCCTCGAAGAGGCGGGCGTTCTCGATGGCGATGCCGGCCGCCACCGCCAGGGTCGACAGGACCGCCTCGTCCTCCTCGTCGAAGTCCGCTCCGCCGCGCTTCTCGGTGAGGTAGAGGTTGCCGAACACCTCCTCGCGGACGCGGACGGGGACGCCGAGGAAGGAGTGCATCGGCGGGTGGTGGGGCGGGAAGCCGTACGAGGCCGGGTGCTCGGCCAGCTCGGAGAGCCGGAGCGGCTCGGGGTGGCGGATGAGCTCGCCGAGGATGCCGTGCCCGGACGGCAGCTCCCCGATCCGCGCCCGCAGCTCGTCGCTGATGCCGACGGGCAGGAACTCGGCGAGCCTCCGGTCGTCGCCGATCACGCCCAGGGCGCCGTACTCCGCGTCCACCAGGACCACGGCGGCTTCGACGATGCCCCGCAGGACCTGGGGGAGGTCGAGCTCACGGCCGACCGACAGCACCGCTTCGAGGAGCCCGTTCAGCCGGTCCCTGGTGCCGCGCACCTCGTCGATGCGGACCTGGAGCTCGTCGAGCAGCTCGTCCAGCCGCAGCCGCGGAACTCCCATGCACACCTCCGGCCGCACGCGGCGTGACGTCTGCTCTGCCCGCTCTTCACGGTAGTCGCCCCTCCCCGCCGCGCGCCGTACGGGGCGGGGGCCGATCGGCCCCATCCGGGGCCCGTTCGGCCCTCGCCGGGCAGGGCTCCGTGGCGCGAGGCTCGGTACTGGGGAAGCCGAAGCCGCAGCCCGAGCAAGGAGACGTACGCCATGACCACCATCCCGCTCCCGGACATCGCGTGCGTCACCCGCCTCGTCGAGGACGCCGCGGCCGCGCCGTCCATGCACAACGCCCAGCCGTGGCGCTTCGTCCACCGCGCCGGCTCCGGGGTCGTCGAGCTCCACGGGGATCCCCGCCGGGCCCTGCCGCACGCCGACCCGGACCTGCGGGCCCTCCACCTGGGATGCGGCGCCGCGCTGTTCAACCTGCGGGTGTCCGCCGCGCGGGCGGGCCGGGAAGCCGTCGTGCGGGCGCTGCCGGACGCCCGCGACCCGTGGTTCCTCGCGGAGGTCCGGCTCCGGGAGCCCGCGGCCGCCCCCGGCACCGACGAGGAGCTCGCCGCCCTGTATCCCGCCCTGCGGCGCCGGCACACCAGCCGCTTCCCGTTCCGGGACGAGGAGATACCGCCCGCGCTGCTCGACGCCCTCCGGTCCGCCGCCCTCCTCGAGGGCTGCCGGCTGGTGGTCCCGGACGCCTGGCACACCGACACGCTGCTCGGCCTGGTCCACGACTCCGAGCAGCGGGAGGACGCGGACCCCGCGGTGCGGGCGGAGACCGCGGCGTGGCTCCGTACGGTCGCACCGGACGAGGAGCCCCGCTCCGACGGGATCCCCGCGGCGGCGTTCGGCCCGGCGGCGGCCGGTCCGGGGGCGACCGTCCGCGACTTCGGCCGGGCGCGGCCGGTGCCGGGCCGGGCCCGGGCGGCCTTCGAAAGCCGGCCGCACATCGCGCTGCTGGGCACCCTCGGCGACACCCGTGGGGACTGGCTGCGGGCGGGGCAGGCCCTGGAGCGGATCCTGCTCCAGGCCACCGCCGACGGCCTGGCCACCTCCATGACCTCGCAGCCCCTCGAATGGCCCGAGCTCCGCTGGACGGCACGCGACCCGCTCGCCGGGATGGGCCACGTGCAGATGGTCATCCGGCTCGGCTACGGCCCCCAGGGAACCGCGACGCCCCGCCGCCCGGTCTCCGACGTGCTCGAAGTCCTCTGACGCCCGCCCTCCTACGGCGCGAGGTCCCGCCGCAGCAGCAGTGCGTGTCCCCACGCCAGCCCCAGCACGCCCACCGCGGCGAGGACGCCGAACTGCGGCCACAGCACCTGGCCCCCGGCCAGCGCGTCGCCCGGCGTGTAGTAGTGGAACGGGCTGACGTACCTCAGCGGAGCCGCCGGCGACCAGGCCAGGGCGATGAAGTTCACGGCGAAGCCCACGGCCCCGATCGCGATGGTCACGCCGACCACCTGGGCGCGCCGGCGCCCCCAGGCCGAGACGGCCAGCGCCGGGCCGGCCACGCACAGCGCGAAGCCGCAGCCCATCACCCCGGCGGCGAGGACACCGCTCAGGGGGACGGCCCGGTGGATGTCCGGGGACAGCCAGACGCCCGCCGCCACCGTCAGCGTGGCCGCCGCGTTCAGGGCGAGGACCGCGATCCCCAGGGCAGCCGCCCGCTCGGCCAGCAGCCGGCTGCGGGTCACCGGGCGCACCATCACCAGCTCGATCGTGCCGGACTCCACGTCGGCGGCCACCGCGGCCGCGGCCAGCGAGCCGATGGCGGTCAGCTGCATGGCGATCCAGAACGGGTGGACCAGCCCCGCCCCGAGCAGTCCGGGGTAGCTGGCGATCGACACCTCGCCGCCGGAGCCGCTGAACGCCCGGTACGCCGACGGCGGCCCCTTGCCGCCCGCCGAGAACAGCTGCCCGGGCGCGATGGTGTTCGCCACCACCACGATGAGCGCCTCGAAGACGGCCATCCCCACCACGAGGGCGATCAGCATCCGCCGGCGCCGGCGCAGCGCCAGCCAGAGCAGCGGCCACCGGGTCCTCACGGCTCCGCCGCCCCTCCGGCCCGCCGCCCGTTCCGGTAGAGGTCCAGGAAGGCCTCGTCCAGTCCGGCCTCCTGCACGGTGACGTCGGCGACCCCCGTGGCCAGCAGGCCGCGCAGCGCCCCCACCACCTCGCTCGGGGGTACGAGCAGCTCCACCCGGTCCCCGTCCCAGCGCGGGGCCCACTGCTCCGCCCGCCCCAGGGGACGCGGGCCCTTCCCGTCGGCGAAGTGCAGGCGGATCCGCCGCGCCCGCGCCTCCCGGAGGGCGGCCACGCTCTCCACGGTCACCAGCCGCCCCTCCCGGACGATCGCCACCCGCCCGCAGGCCCGCTGCACTTCGGGGAGTACGTGGCTGGACAGCAGCACGGTCCGTCCGCCGGCCGCCGCCTCCTCCATCAGCTCGAAGAACGTCTCCTGCACGAGCGGGTCCAGCCCCTCCGTCGGCTCGTCCAGGACGGCCAGCCGGGGATCGTGCTGGAGCGCCTGCACCAGCCCCAGCTTCTGTTTCATGCCCCGGGAGTACCCGCCCACCGTGCGCCGCAGGACCGGGCCGGTCAGCCCCAGCCGGTCGCAGAGCTCGCCGCGGAGCGGGGCGGGGCCGCCCTGGAGGGAGCACAGCAGGTCGAGGGTTTCCGCCCCGGTGAGTTCCGGGTAGAGCCGCAGTTCGCCCGGGAGGTACCCGAGCGCCCCGGCGAGCCGGCGGTGGTCGCCGACGGGATCGAGGCCGAGCACCCGGACCCGTCCCGCCGTGGGCCGCAGCAGCCCGGTCAGGCAGCGCAGCGTGGTGGTCTTGCCCGCCCCGTTGGGGCCGAGGAAGCCGAACACCTCGCCCTCGTCCACCGTCAGGCTCAGCGCCTCGATCCCGACGACGGGCCCGTACGTCTTGGTCAGGCCGCCGAGCTCGATCGCGTGCGCGTTCACCCGCATGCCTCCAGTCTCCGCCCGCCCACCGGAGGACGCGTGCGAGACTCCCCCGGGGCCGGCGAGGACCTGCCGGCCCGATCCGGTGTGCGGAGGGGATGAGAAGGCTCATGGCGGACCACGACCTGGCCGGGTACGAGCGGAGCACGTTCACGTACGAGGGCACCGAACGCCGGATCCTGCGGCGCGGCACCGGCCCCGCCGTGATCGTGTTGGCCGAGATCCCGGGCATCACGCCGAAGGTGCTGGAGTTCGCGGACCGGGTCGCGGCGATCGGCTGCACGGTCGTGCTCCCCGTGCTGTTCGGCGAGCCCGGCCGCGACCCCCGTCCCGAGGCGCACGGCCCGTTGAAGGCCGCCGGTTACGCGGCCTCGTCGATGCTGAAGGTGTGCGTGAGCCGGGAGTTCACGCTGCTGGCCACGGGCCGCAGCTCCCGGGTCGTGTCCTGGCTGCGCGCCCTGGCCGCGCACGAGCACGAGCGGTGCGGCGGCCCGGGCGTCGGAGCGGTCGGCATGTGCCTGACCGGGGGCTTCGCCCTGGCCATGGCCACCGACCCCCGGCTGCTCGCCCCGGTGCTGTCCCAGCCGTCGCTGCCGGTGGCCGTCTCGTCGGGCCGTGCACGGACGATCGACATCAGCCCCGCTGAGCTCGCCGTCGTACGGGGGCGGTGCGAGCGGGAGGGGCTGAAGGTGATGGGACTGCGGTTCAAGGGCGACCGGTTCGTGCCCGGGGGCCGGTTCGCGTTCCTGCGGCGCGAGCTCGGCGACGCCTTCGTCGGCGTCGAGCTGGAGGACGGGGCCGCCAACCCCGAGGGTGTGCTGCCCCCGCACTCCGTACTGACCGAGCACCTGGTCGACGCCCCGGGCGAACTTACCCGGGCGGCGCTGGACCAGGTGCTCGACCTGTTCCGCACGCGGCTCCTCGACAACGCCCGCTGACGTACCGTCAGCAGTCGAGCCAGATCGGGTTGGTGAACGCCGCGGGCGGACCCGGCAGCGGCGGCGCCTGGGCCGGGCGGCGGACCTCCGCGCGGACGTACGCGGCGCGCGCGGGCGTCGTACGCCACTCCAGGGAGGTCGCCCCCGGCGCGGTGAACGCGAGGCCCTGGTCCGTGACCAGCCGCAGGTCGCAGCCCTCCGCGCCGGTCACCGACAGCCGCACGAGGACCTCCGTGGCCGGGTCGGCGACCCGCAGCCGCTCCCCGATGCCCGCGTGGGCCCCGCGCGGGGTGACGGCGGTGAAGTCGAGGGAGACGGCGGAGGATTCCGCGGCGTAGGCGCGGCCCGCGCGCAGGCCCGCCAGGATCGCCGGGCGCGACAGGTCGTCGGCGAGGACGACGGTCTGCGGGCTGCCGACGCGGTCCGGGTCGCGGTGGTAGTCGCTGTGCGCGAGGGCCGGCAGCCAGCGGTCGCTGCGGGCTCCGCGCAGGGTGGCGTCCCAGGAGGCCAGGGACACCTCGTCGTCGGGGGTCCAGGCGCCGTTCCACACCTCCACGACGTCGGCCTCGCCGAAGCCGAACTTCCAGGCGCAGCCGATGCAGGTGGCGTGCGGGTGGGCGGGTACGACGAGCCCGCCCGCCTGCCGGACGGCCCGGGCGAAGCGTTCGAAGCGGCCGTCGCGGGAGCGGTAGCGCCAGTCGACGAACGTCCCCGGGTCGGTGCCGACGGCCAGGACGTGGCCGGTGCGGGTGGTGACCTCCTCCCCCGTGAGGACGAGCAGGCCCTGCTCCGCGGCGCCCGTCCAGGCGGTGTGGGAGCTGTGGGTGTTGTGTTCGGAGGTGTTGATGAAGTCCAGGCCCGCGGCGCGGGCGAGCCCGGCGATCTCGGCCGGGGTGCGGCGGCCGTCGGAGTGCACGGAGTGCACGTGGCAGTCCCCGCGGTACCAGGCGCGGCCGCGGCCCGGGATCCGCTCGGGCGGGTAGGTGACGGGCGCGGGGGCCGCCGGTGCGCCGTGGGTGAGGACCGCGGTGATCTCGTACGGCAGGCCCTGCGGGGCCACGGTGTAGGGGCCGAGCGCGATGTGCCAGCGGCCGGGCTCCAGCGGGCCGGGGAGGTAGCCGGGGGTGGCGTCGTCGGCGCGGAGGAAGAACTCGCCCCGGGCGCCGCCGGACCAGCCGCGGAAGCCGCGGCCGCCGAGCGCGGTGCCGCGCTGGTCGAACAGGCCGATGTCGAGGGCGTTGCCCGGGGTGCCGGGCGGGGTGGGCGGCTTGTCGTAGCGGTACGAGACGCGTAACTCCCGTACGCCCGGGGGAACGTCCAGCGGGACGTACACGAAGTCCGGGGCGCCGGGCGGGATCGTGCCGCGCAGGGTCGTGGTGGTGGTCGGCTCCGTGCCCGCGGCCGCGGCCGCGACGGAGGGGGTGGCGGCGACGGAGGCGGCCGCGGTTGCCTGTGCCAGCAGTGCTCGTCTACTGAGGGCCATGGGCCGAGCATCGCCGGGCAAGGTGAATCCGGCGTGAACGCCGCTGCGCCCGGGCGCCGCCGGTGCCGCCGCTCTTCTCGGTGGCGACGGCCGAGGCGGAGACGAGCGTCGCGGCGGCGAGGCCGCCCCAGAGGGCGGCCGGACCGTGGGGGGCGAGAGCGGTGATGACCGCCGGGGAGACGGCGAGGCCGAAGCCCGAGGACAGTTCGAAGCGGGCGAGGGTGCGCCCCAGGACCCGGGCGGGGGCGAGGGCCGTGACGAGCGCCGTCGCACTGCCGGCGTAGATGATCTCGCCGAGGGTGCAGACCACGGACACGGCGGCGACGGCCGGGGCGCCCCAGCCGGGTACCAGGGAAGTGGCCGCGAGGAAGCCGAGGTAGGACGCCGCGAGCACCACTCCGCCGAGGGCGAGCACGGTCCGCCGGGAGAACCGGGACATCAGGAGGGTCACCGGAACCTGCAGGGTGACCACCAGCACCGTGTTGGCCACGAAGATCGCCGCAGACCAGACCGGGGAAGCGTGCAGCTGTGTCACCAGGACCAGGGGGAGCGCGATCTCGGGGACGTTGAGGCAGAAGACGTAGACCACGTTGGCGGCCAGCAGCGCGCGCATCCTCGGGGCGGGCTTGTCGTCGCCGGACTCGGCCGGGACAGCGGCCGGCCGGGCGCGGAGCCGCACCGACCACACCAGGACCGCCGCGGTGAGGTAGGCGAGCCCCGTGACGGCCGCAAGCGCCTGCAAGGCGGTGGCGCCGCCCGCCAGGCACACGGTGGCGAGCAGCGCGCCCACGCCCAGGCCGGCGTTGCGCAGGGCGCGGCCCGCCGCCAGGGCGACGTCGCGTTCCCGGCCGTGTGCGACGGTGGCCACGAGGGCCGCGTGGGCGGCCGGCCACGCCTGGTTGCCGATGCCGAGGAACAGCGCCGACGCCGCGAACAGCCAGACGTGCCCCGCCGGAGTGGCCAGCAGCAGCGCCACGCCCGCCACCCGGACCAGCATCGATGCCGCCACGACCGTGCTGCGCGCGCCCCGGTCCAGCCAGCTGCCCACGGCGGGCATGCACGCCAGGCCCACGACGACGCCGACCGTCATGGCGATGCCCGTGACCGGGGCGGACAGCCGGAGCACCAGCACCCCGTAGAGCAGCAGGAAGGGCCGCAGCAGACCGGTGCCGAGCGCGTCCACGGCCAGGGCGACGGCATAGCGGGGGCCGCCGGAGGCGCGGACGAGGGCGCGGGGCCGGATCGTACGGGTGCGGGTGCGGGTGCCGGTGCGGGTGTCGGTGCCGGTGCGGGTGTCGGTGTGTGCCATGGCCCTCACGGTGGGCCCGGCCGCCGGGCGGGCCCCGCCGGTTGACGGAGACCGTCAATCCACGCCGTCGCCGGCCCCCCGATCGGTGATGATGAGGGGTGACGTTGAGGATCGACATCAGCGGACTGCCGTCCGAGCGCCTGCGGTTCGCCGCCTCCCCGCTGGCCGAGCTGACCGCGATGCTGCACGTCCTCGCCGAACCCGGACACCATCCGCAGCGGGCCGGCTGGGCCGCGGACGTCCGGGCCGGGCTGCGGCCGGAGCTGGCCGAGCGGTTGCGGGAGGCCGAGTTCCTCTGGCGCTCCTCACAGGCCGACTTCCTGATCCCGGCCCGGCCCCGGCCCACCCTGGCCGAGGAGTTGGACGACGTGGACCGGATCGACGACGCCCGGTACGTCACCGCCGCGCTCGTCACCACGTGCGGCGGCGCCCCGGCCCGCCTCGCCTCGCCGTCGCCGCTCACCGACGCCCGCGTGCGCGAGCGGGCCCTGCACCTGGCCAGGGCCCGCGGCCCGCGCCAAGAGGCCTTCGCGGAACGGCTGCTCGCGGACCCGGCCGCGGTGCGGGCGCGGGTACGGCACACGCTCGAACAGTGCGCCGGGGCCTTCTTCGACGCCGCCTGGTCGGAGATCGCCGCGCGGCTCGCCGCCGACCTGCGCCTGAAGCACGACCTGTTGAAGCGCCAGGGCATCGGCGCGGCCCTCGCATCGGTCTCCGCGGCGGTCACCCTGTCCCCGGACGGCGACTGCATCGTCGTGGACAAGCTGCAGGACAAGGCGACCTCCGCCCGCGGCACCGGGGTCACCTTCATCCCCAGCGCCTTCGGCCGCCCCCACCTGGTGGCGGTCCACGCGCCCGGGTGGCAGCCCGTGGTGCAGTACCCCGTGCCCGAGCCGAGCCCGTCGGAGCCGGAGCCGGTGTCCCTGGAAACGGTCACGCTACGGCTGGAGGCGCTCGCCCATCCGGTGCGCCTGCGGCTGCTGCGCACCCTGGCCCGCGGCCCGCACACCACCCGCGAGCTGGCCCACACCTGGGAACTCTCGCCCCCGGAGGTCTCCCGCCACCTCGCGGTACTGCGCCGCTCGGGCCTGCTCACGGCGCGGCGGCAGGGCCGCTACGTCCGCTACGCCCTCAACCTGCCCGACCTGACGGCGCTGGGCCCCGACCTGCTGGCCGCCGTACTGCGCTGAGCCTCGGCTCCCCCTTGCGGCGCGGCGCGGTCAGCTCCAGGTGACGGCGGGCGGGCGCACCCTGGCGCACACCGGCATGCCGCAGGAGTCCGTCAGCCCGAGTTCCGCTTCGGCGCTGCCCCGCCCGACGGCATCCGCGGGGAGGTCGTCGAGCATCAGCTTGGCCCGCCGGAACATCGTGAACGCGCCGCCGGGCGGCTGCTCGCCCCACGTCAGGTAGAGGAACCGCTCGCCGCGCCGCCCGTGCACGTGGGGTCCGCGGAAGTCCCGGGTGCCGTCGGGCGCGGCGACCGCCTCCACCGTGAACTCCCAGACCGCCTCCGCCGCGTCCGCGGGCACGGCCCCTTCGGGCTCCCGCCCGCGCTGCACGGCGACGTGGACGTCCCGGTACCCGCCGCAGTCACGCCCCGGCAGGTCGCGGCCGACGACCCGGAGCGCGAGGGCTACTCCCAGTCGTCCCACGGCGGGTCCATCTCGTCCAGGTCGAACGGCGGCTCCTCGTCGTACGGCGCCGCGGAACGGGCCGCCGCCGCCCCCGCCTGCGGGGCGGACTCGGCCGGGGGCGCGGAGGCCGGGGCCGGGACCGCGGCCCGGGCCGGGGGCTGCGGCTCGGAGGCGGACTCGGACGCCGAGGCGGACGCGGACTGTGCCAGGGCGTCCAGGACGCCCTCGGCGTACTTGGCCAGCTTGGCCTCGCCGACGCCTCCGATCGTGCCCAGTTCCCCGACCGTTCCCGGCAGCCGCGTCGCGATCTCCCGCAGCGTCGCGTCGTGGAAGACGACGTACGCCGGTACGCCCTGTTCGCGCGCCGTCGCGGCCCGCCAGGCGCGCAGGGCCTCGAAGACCGGTACCGCGGCCGCCGGCAGGTCGGCCGGTACGCGGCCGCCCTTCCCCTTGCGCGCCCCGGACTCCTTCCGAGCGGCGCTCGCCGTCGGCGTCTCCTTGCGCATCGTGACCTTGCGGCGCCCGCCCAGCACCTCGCCGCTGTCGTCGGTCAGCACGAGCGTCCCGAAGTCGCCCTCCACCGCCAGCAGCCGCAGGCCGAGCAGCTGGCGTACGACTCCGCGCCACTCCGCGGTGCTCAGGTCCGCCCCGACCCCGAACACGGAGAGCGCGTCGTGGTCGAACTGGATGACCTTGGCCGTCTTCTTGCCCTGGAGGATGTCGATGACCTGGCCCGCGCCGAACTTCTGGCGCCGTTCCTTGGCCAGCCGCCACACCGTGGACAGCAGCTTCTGCGCCGCGACCGTCGCGTCCCAGGACTCGGGCGGCGTCAGGCAGGTGTCGCAGTTGCCGCACGCCTCGCCCGGCTGGCCGAAGTACGCCAGCAGGCCCACGCGGCGGCAGTCGACCGTCTCACACAGCGCGAGCATGGCGTCGAGGTGCGCGGCCATGGAGCGCCGGTGCGCCTCGTCGCCCTCGGAGCCGTCGATGAGCTTGCGCTGCTGGACCACGTCCTGCAGCCCGTACGCCAGCCAGGCCGTGGCCGGCTCGCCGTCGCGGCCCGCGCGGCCGGTCTCCTGGTAGTAGCCCTCGACGGACTTCGGCAGGTCGAGGTGGGCGACGAAGCGCACGTCGGGCTTGTCGATGCCCATGCCGAAGGCGATCGTGGCGACGACCACGACCCCGTCCTCCCGCAGGAAGCGCGCCTGGTTCGCGGCGCGCGTCCGCGCGTCCATCCCGGCGTGGTACGGCAGGGCGTCGATGCCCTGCTCCACCAGGAAGGCCGCGGTCTTCTCCACCGAGGACCGGGAGAGGCAGTAGACCACCCCTGCGTCCCCGTCGTGCTCGTTCCGGATCAGCTCCAGCAGCTGCTTCTGCGGGTTGTTCTTCGGCACGATGCGGTACTGGATGTTCGGCCGGTCGAAGCTGGCCACGAAGTGCCGGGCGTCCTGGAGACCGAGCCGGGACGCGATCTCGGCGTGGGTGGCGCTGGTGGCCGTCGCGGTCAGCGCGATCCTCGGCACATCGGGCCAGCGCTCGTGCAGCATCGACAGCGCGAGGTAGTCCGGCCGGAAGTCGTGGCCCCACTGGGCGACGCAGTGCGCCTCGTCGATCGCGAAGAGCGACACCTTGCCCCGGTCGAGCAGCCGCTGGGTGCCCTCCGTGCGCAGCCGCTCCGGCGCCAGGTAGAGCAGGTCCAGCTCGCCGGCGAGGAACTGCTGCTCGACGGCCTGGCGCTCGTACGGGTCCTGGGTCGAGTTGAGGAATCCGGCCCGCACGCCGAGGGCGGTCAGCGCGTCCACCTGGTCCTGCATCAGCGCGATGAGCGGCGAGATCACGATGCCCGTGCCTTCTCGCACGAGCGCCGGGATCTGGTAGCAGAGCGACTTTCCGCCGCCGGTCGGCATGAGGACGAGGGCGTCACCGCCGCCGGCCACCTGCTCGATGATCTGCTGCTGCTCACCGCGGAAGGAGTCGTAACCGAAGACGCGGTGGAGCACCCGCAAAGCATCGGAGGTCTCGGGGGACGCGTCGATAAGGCCCATTGGAGAAGCCTAGCGGCACCCGCCGACACACCCGTCCCGTCCGCCACGGGCTGTGGACAAGCGCGGACACGACCCCATGGCGCCTGTCAAGTGACGAATTGCCGGGGCTACGGCCCGGACCCCTCCCCCGGGCACGGTGGAGACCGACCGTCCTGCACCGCGCAGGAACAGCGGACCGCCCTCGGGATCGGCCTGGGATCGGAGGCATCATGTACCCCCGCGCAGGGGTCTTCGTGACCCGCCGCCCCCGGCTCGTGCTCCTCGCAGCGCTCGCTTTCCTGGTGCTCTCGCTCGCGTTCGGCGCGGGAGCGGCCGGCCTGCTGAAGACGCAGGGGTACGACGACCCGCGGTCCGAGTCCAGCCGCGCCGCCCGGGTGGCGGCCGAGCACCTGGGGGCCTCCCCCAACCTGGTCCTCGTCGCGCGGGCCCGCGGCGGCTACGTCGACGACCCGGCGGCCCGGGCCGCGGGCGAGGACCTGGCGAAGCGGCTCGCGGCCCGGCCGCACGTGAGCGCCGTGACCTCGTACTGGGCCGGAGGCGCGGCGGAACTGCGCAGCCGGGACGGACACGCGGCCATGCTCCTCGCGCACGTGGACGGGGAGGGGGAGCGGCTCGGAGCCCGGGTCGAGCGCCTGCGCGACGAGCTGACCGCCCCGGCCGGCCCGACGACGGTCCTGTCCGTGTCCGTGGGAGGGTCCGCGTTGATCGACGCCGAGCTCCAGGAGATCTCGGAGTCCGACCTGAAGCGGGCCGAGTCCGTCGTCCTGCCGGGCACCCTGGTCCTGCTGGTCCTGGTGTTCGGCAGTGTGGTGGCCGCCGCCCTGCCCCTGCTGATCGGGGTCCTGGCCATCGGCGGGACCCTGCTGGTCCTGAGCGTGCTCGGCGCCGTCACCGACGTGTCCGTGTTCGCGCTGAACCTCACCACGGCGCTCGGCCTGGGGCTGGGCATCGACTACGGGCTGCTGGTCGTCTCCCGGTTCCGCGAGGAGCTCGCCGCCGGGTACCGGCCGCGCAACGCCGCCGTACGGACCGTGCGCACCGCCGGCCACACGATCCTCTTCAGCGCGGCGACGGTGTCCGCCGCGCTCGCGACGCTGCTGGTGTTCCCTCCGTACTTCCTGCGCTCCTTCGCCTACGCGGGCATCGCCGTGGTGGCGATCGCGGCGGTGAGCGCCGTGACCGTCCTGCCGGCCCTGCTCACGCTGCTCGGGAAGCGGGTGAACGCGTGGCCCGTGCCGTGGCGCCGCCGGGTGCACGCGGGCTCGCGGTCGCGCTTCTGGGAGGGGCTGGCGCGGATCGTCGTACGCCGCCCGCTGGTCGCGGCGCTGCCGGTGATCGGTCTGCTGGTACTGCTCGCCGGGCCGTTCGCGCACGCCGGTTTCGCCACCCCCGACGACCGGGCGCTGCCGCTGAGCGCGGCCGGCCGGCAGACCGGGGACCTGGTGCGCGCGGAGTTCGACGTGAAGGGCGCCGACGCGCTGGACGTGGTCATGACGGGCCCGGCGTCGCGGCCGGCGCGGGAGGCGTACGCCCGGCGGCTGGCCTCGCTCCCGCAGGTCGCGCAGGTCACCGGGCCCGTCGGCCGGGGTCCGGTCCGGCTCTCGGTGGTGCCGCTGGTCGACGCCCAGTCGCGGGCCGCCCAGCAGCTCGTGCGCCAGGTCCGCGGGATTCCCGCCCCGGCGGGCACCGAGGTCCTCGTCGGCGGTCCGAGCGCGGTACTGGTCGACGCCAAGGCCACGGTGGGCGACCGGCTCCTGCCGGCGCTCGCCGTGATCACCCTCACCACCTTCGTGCTGCTGTTCGGCTTCACGCGCAGCCTGCTGCTGCCGCTGAAGGCCATCGCGCTGAACGCGCTGAGCCTCACGGCGGTCCTCGGGGCCATGGTGTGGATCTTCCAGACGGGCCATCTGAGCGGACTGCTCGGCTTCACCCCCGGCCCGCTCAGCACGACCATGCCGGTCCTGCTGTTCTGCATCCTCTTCGGGCTCTCCGTGGACTACGAGGTGTTCGTCCTCGCGCGCATCAAGGAGGCCCACGACGCCGGGCGGGACGACGCCGCCTCGATCGTCTCGGGCATCGCCCGCACGGGCGGCATCGTCACGACCGCCGGCGCCCTGCTCGCCTTCACCCTGGTGGCCTTCGGCACTTCCCGGGTCTCCCTCCTGCAGTTCTTCGGGATCGGCGCGGCCCTGGGCGTGCTCCTCGACGCCACGCTCGTCCGGGGCGTCCTCGTACCGGCGCTGATGCGCCTGGCGGGCGGCCTGAACTGGTGGGCACCGCGGGCCCTGCGGCGGGAGGCGCCGCGCCCGGCGCCCCGTCCTCCCCCGGGCACCGCCGGGAGGTGCCCGCCGGCCCGCCGCCGGGCCCCGGTCCGCACCCCCCTCTGCACCCGCGCCCCCGCGCGCCGCTGACCTCCGGGGCGCACACCCCGCACCCGTCCCGCACATCCCGCACCACACACCGAAAGAAGAAGGTCATGACCGACATCGCCATCACCGGACTCGGCTGCCGCTTCCCCGGAGCCCCCGACGTGCACGGCTACTGGAAGCTCCTGATGAGCGGCGAGCGGCAGTTCTCCGCCGTCCCCTCGGACCGCTGGAACCACGAGACCTTCCACGAACCCGGGAACCGGTCGGCCCCCAACGCTGCCTATACCGACCAGGTCGCCTTCCTGGACGACGTGGACCGCTTCGACGCCCTGCACTACGGAGTGCCTCCCGCCCGCGCCCGGGCCATGGACCCGCAGCACCGGCTGATGCTCGACGTCACCCGCGAGGCCCTCGACGACGCGGGGCTGGGCCGCGGCGACTTCGACCGGGAGAACACCGGGGTCTTCTTCGGGATCTCGGTGTCCGACTACAAGGACCTCATGGCGGCCCCCATCCGGGCCATCACCCTGGCCGAGGATTCGCTCGCCGCGGACGACCACGACGGCCGGGCCGCCGTCAAGGAGCAGGCGGGACGGCTCGGCACCATCCAGAGCTTCACGCTGCCCGGGAGCCTGCTCAACATGGCGGCCGGCACCGTCAGCCGGCAGTTCGACCTCGGCGGCCCCAGCTTCGCCGTGGACGCCGCCTGCTCCGGCTCGCTGGTCGCCCTCGACCAGGCGATCGCCCACCTGCGGCTGGGCACCTGCCGGATCGCCGTCGTCGGCGGGGTCTACCTCAACCTCACCCCCGACAGCCTGGTCGGGTTCTCCCGGCTCCGCGCGCTGTCCGCCAGCGGTGTGTGCCGCCCGTTCGACGAGGAGGCCGACGGCTTCGTCCTCGGCGAGGGCGCCGGGGTGGTCGTCGTCCGGCCGCTGGCCGACGCGCTCGCGGACGGCGACCGCGTCTACGCGGTGATCAAGGGCATCGGCTCGGCCAACGACGGCGCCTCTCCCGGGCCGCTGGTCCCCACCGCCGAAGGGCAGCTGCGCGCGATGCTCCGCGCCTACGACGACGCCGGGGTCGCCCCCTCCTCCGTCGGCTTCCTCGAAGCCCACGGCACCGGGACCGCCGCGGGCGACCGCGCGGAGACCGAGGCGCTGCGCCGGCTGCGCACCGAGTACCCCGACGACGACCCCGCCCTGTGCTACCTGGGCGCCGGCAAGGCCCTCATCGGGCACTCCCTGGCCGCCGCGGGCGTCGCGGGTCTGATCAAGACGGCCCTGGTCGTGCACCACCGCACGATCGTGCCGCAGCCGCCGACCGCCCCCCATCCCGACCTGCCCGTCTCCGCCGCCGGCCTGCGCATCGCCGAGACCGCGCGGCCCTGGCCGAGCGGACTCGCGCCGCGGCGGGCCGCCGTCAGCTCCTTCGGTTTCGGCGGCACGAACGTGCACGTGGTGCTGGAGCAGGCGCCGCCCGCCCCGGCCGGCCCGGGACCCGCCGTACGCACCGGGAGCCCCGCGCCCCAGCTCGTACTGCTCTCCGCGGGCAGCCCGGAACTGCTGGACCGGCACATCGGCGAGGTACTCGACGTGCTCGACGCACTCGGCACCGCCGACCGCCCTCCGCTCGCCGCGGTGGCCCACACCCTGGGTACGCGCCGGCCGCTGACGGCCCGGCTCGCGATCGTGGCCACCGGCACGGAGGAATTCACCGAGCGGCTGCGCCGCGCCCGCAGCCAGCTCGTCGACGGCGCCCGGGGCGACCTCGGCGACGGCGCCTTCGCCGCCGACGCGCCCCTGCCGGCCGAGCAGCGCCGGATCGCGTTCCTCTTCCCGGGCCAGGGCAGTCAGCGGCCGGGCATGATGGAGGACCTCCACGAGCGGTTCACCGGCTTCCGGGCGACCGTCGGGGTCCTCAGCGCCGTGGCCCGCCGGGACACCGGCTTCGACATCGCGGACATGCTGTACGGCGAGGCGGCGGCCACCGCGCACCACCGCGGCACCGTCGAAGAGCTCCGGCAGCGGCTCACCGCGACCGAGGTCTGCCAGCCGCTGCTCGGCACCGTCCAGCTGGCCGCGACCCGGCTGCTCGCGGACTGCGGGATCACCCCCGACCTCGCCCTCGGCCACAGCGTCGGAGAGTTCGCCGCGGCCGCCGCCGCCGGAGCGCTCACCGACGAGGACGCCGTCCGGCTGCTGGTCCACCGCGGCGCGGCCCTGCGGCAGGCGGAGAGCGGGCTGCGGGGCGGGATGCTCGCCGTGCAGAGCGACAAGGAGACCTGCCGCCGGCTCACCGACGGCATCGACGACGTGTGGCTGGCCTGCTTCAACCAGCCGCGGCAGGTCGTGGTCAGCGGCACCCCGCAAGGGCTCGACGCCATGCGGCGGGCCTGCGCGGAGGCCGGGATCGTCACTGCGGTGCTGGAGGTGTCCAACGCCTTCCACTCGCCGCTGCTGGCCTGCGCCGAGGAGAGCGTGCGCGCGGACCTCGCCGGCCGGGCCGTCAGCAGCCCCGCGGTGCCGTTCGTCTCGTCCGTGAACGCGGAGGTGTGCGCCGACCCCGGGCGGCTGCGCGAGCTGTGGGCCCGGCACGCGTCCGCGCCGGTCCACTTCGGCGACGCCGTCAGCACCGCCTACGAGCAGGGCGCCCGCGTCTTCCTCCAGGTGGCCGGCGGCAGCTCGCTGCTCACCTCGGTCCACCGCACCCTCACCGGGCACGGCGACGTCCACGTCGTCCCCGCCACCGGGCCCGAGCCGGACGGCGGGCGCGGCTTCGTCCTGGCCCTCGCCCGGCTCGCGGTCCTGGGCGTCCCGGTCGACCCCCGGGCCCTGGTGCCCGAGGAGGACCGCCGGCTGCTGGACCTGCCGGCGGCTCGGCTCGACACCCAGTCGTACTGGGTGACGGGCGGGCGCACCGCGCAGCGTGAGGCCCCCGCCGCCGTGCGGCCCCGGCCGGAGCCGACGCCGGAGCCGTCATCTTCGCCCGAGCCGGTGCGCGAGCCCGTACCCGAGCCCGCGCCGGTACTGCGCGCGATGCCCGCGGAGGCCTCCGTACGGTCCACCGCACCGGCCGCCGACGAGGAGCTCCCGCTGCTCGGTCGCGCCGACGAGGTCACCGCAACCGTGCTCGCCCACGTGGCACGGATCAGCGCGTTCCCGGTGGGCCACCTGAACCGGGACCAGCTGCTGATCGACGACCTCGGTTTCGACTCGCTGATGCTGACCGACCTGTTCACCTCCCTCAAGCGGGAGTGGCCGCAGTGGAGGTTCGACGAGAGGGTGGCCGACCGGCCGACCGTCGGGAGGATCTCCGCGTTGATGACGACCGGCTCGGCCGATGCCGCCGCCTGCGAGGGCGCGCCCGCCGCCGTCCCCGGTCAGCGCGCCGAGCAAGGGCAGGCGGACGCGCACGCGGACCGGCGCGAGGTGGAGGCGGAGCAGCCGGCACCGGCGCCGGCCGCCGAACCGCCCGTACCGCTGCCCGAGGAGCACACCCGGATCGAGTGCTTCCCGGAGGTCACCGAGCACGGCCTGCGGGTCGCCGCGCTCGGCGAGCTCGGGATCTCCAATCCGTACTTCCTCGTCCACCAGGGCGGCATGACGGACACCACCGTCGTCGACGGCCGCGAACTCCTCTCGTTCGCCGGCTACAACTACCTGGGCCTGGCCACGCACCCCCGGGTGAACGAGGCGGCCAAGGAGGCGATCGAGCGCTACGGCACGTCGGTGTCCGCCAGCCGGCTGCTGTCCGGCAGCCGCCCGCTCCACGTGGAACTCGATGCGGAGGTCGCGGGCCTGCTCGGCTGCGAGGCCGCGCTCACCCTGGCGAACGGGCACGCCACCAACGTCACGGTGATCGGCCACCTCGTCGGACCGGGGGACCTGGTCGTCCACGACTCCCTCGCCCACGACAGCATCCTGCAGGGCTGCAAGCTCTCCGGCGCGACCCGGCGGCCGTTCCCCCACAACGACGCGGCCGCCCTCGACTCCCTCCTCACGCGGGTCCGCGACCAGTACCGGCGGGTGCTGATCGTCATCGAGGGCGTGTACAGCATGGACGGGGACGTCGCCGACCTGCCGGCGCTCCTCGAGGTCAAGAACCGGCACGGCGCCCTGCTGATGATCGACGAGGCGCACAGCATCGGCACCATCGGAGCGACGGGCCGCGGCGTCGGCGAGCACTTCGGCATCGACCGCCCGGCCGTGGAGCTGTGGTCGGGAACCCTGTCCAAGGCCCTCGCCAGCTGCGGTGGCTACGTGGCCGGGAGCCGGGCCGTCATCGATTACCTGCGCTACACCGTTCCCGGTTTCATCTTCAGCGCGGGCACGACGCCGGCCGACGCGGCCGCCTCCCTGACCGCCCTGCGCGTGCTGCGGGCGGAGCCGGAGCGGGTGGCCCGGCTGGCGGAGAACGCCGAGCTGTTCGCCCGCCTCGCGCGCGAGGCCGGCGTCGACATCGGGGACAGCCGTGACACGGCGATCGTGCCGTGCATCGTCGGGGACTCGCTGAAGGCGCTGCGGCTCGCGGAGGCCCTGTTCCGGCGGGGCATCAGCGTCAATCCGATCCTCTATCCGGCGGTCCCGGAGGAGATGGCCCGGCTGCGCTTCTTCATCACCCGCGACCACACGCCCCTCCAGATCCGCCGGGCGGTGACGGCGCTGGTGCGCGAGCTGCGGCAGCTGGAGGCGAACCCGGCTCCGGCCGCATCGGCCCCGGCCGCCCCATCCACCCCGGCTGCCCCGGCCGCGCCATCCACCCCGGCTGCCCCGGCCGCGCCCTCCGCGCCGGCCGCCGCCTGAGCCCCGCCGTCATGGACACCGCCGTCATGCACACCGCCTTCCGGCCGATCGCGCCGGGCGAGGTCCACCGGTGGGGCGGAGCCGCCCTCCTCGCGGCCCGGCGCTCCGACCTCCGCACCGCCCCGCCCCTCTCGCCGGCCGAGCTCCGCGTGGCCCGCGCGCTGCCGGACCGGCGGCGGGCCGACTGGCTGGCCGGCCGGCTGCTCGTCAAGCTCCTGGCCCGGGAGGCCTTCACCGCGCCGGCGTACGAGGTGGAGGTGCTGCCGCGTGCCGACGGCAGCCCGTACCTGCTCGTCGGCGGCAGCCCGGTGCCCGGCCTCCATGTCTCCATCAGCCACACCGCCCGCCACGTCGCCGCCGCCCTGGCCCCCGAACCGGTCGGAGTGGACCTGTGCGAGACCGCCTCGGCCCCGCTGGTACGCCGGGTCACGGACCACGTGTTCTCGCCCCGCGAGCTCTCCCTCATCGGTACGGAACGGCCCGAGGCGCTGGCCGGTGCCTGGGCGCTGAAGGAAGCGGCGGTCAAGGCCGACCGCAGCGGTGTCTTCGGGCCCGCGCCGCGCCGCATCGAGATCCTCGGCCTGGGGCCGCCCGTGCTCGGCGGACGGCGCCGCGCGATGGCGTGGCGGACGGGGGACGCACTGCTCGCCCTCGTCCTCGCGCGCCCGTGACGGCACTGCGTTGGTGCTCCTTGCCCGGCCGGATCATGCTTGTCAGTGGAGCCCCTGGCCATGCGGGTTGCCGTCGGAGCGCGGCAAGGAACTAGCGAGGGCGAGATGAGCGGCGATGGAGCAACTTCCCACCTCCCCCGGTGAGCGGCCGGAGGAGACGAACGCCTCCCACGAACCGGCACGCACGGCCACTACCACCACGCACTGGAACGGAGCGCTGGAGGAATGGGCCTTCGACCAGTCCCCCTGCCACCTGGCGATCTTCGACGCCGACCTGCGGCTGCTGCGTGCGAACGCCGGCATGGAACGCACGCTGTCGCGCACCGAGGCCGAGATGCGCGGGCTGCGGCTGCCGGAGATCGCGCCGGATCCCGTGAGCGAGGAGACCGAGCGGAGGATGCGCCGGGCCCTGGAGACCGGTGAGCCGCAGCACCTGGACTCCTTCGTCCGCCCCGCGGGTACGGGCCCGGAGTCCGGCTGGTCCGCCTCGCTGTCCCCGTTGCGGGACCGGGACGGCCGGGTGCGCGCCGTGGGCCTGGCCGCGCACGACAGGACCGCGACCGGGGGCGAACGGCAGCAGCTGCTCATGCCGGACGTGGCGGGCGCGCTCATCGGCACCACCCTGGACAGCGCCCGCACCGCGCAGGAGCTGGTCGACGTGGCCGTCCCCCGGCTCGCCGACCTCGCCGTCGTCGACCTCGTGGAGCCTCCCCCGCGCGGCGACGAGGCGTCCCCGCACCCCGTGACGAAGCCGTTCACCCTGTCCCGTACCGCGGTGCGGTCGATCCTCGAAGGGAACCCGGAAGCCCGGCTCACGGTCGGAGCGACGACCGTCTATCCGCCGCTCTCCCCGGCCGTCGAGTGTCTGGCCTCGGGCCGGGGCGCCGTGTACGCGACCACCGATCCGGCCGTGGCCCGCTGGGTGACCCAGGACCCCGCGGCCGCCTGGATCGGCGAGTACGGGGCTCGGGCCCTGATGCTGGTGCCGCTGCGCGCCGACGGCGTCACGCTCGGCCTGGCCGTCTTCAGCCGGCACGAGCGCCAGGAGCCGTTCCGGCCGGAGGACCTGCTGCTGGCCGAGGAGCTCACGGCCAAGGCGGCCGTCAGTATCCACAAGGCCCGCCGGTTCACGCGCGAGCACACCACCACCATGACCCTGCAGCGCAGCCTGCTCCCGCACACGCTGCCCGATCAGGCGGCGCTGGAGATCGCCTCCCGGTACCTGCCCGCCGGCGCCGAGGCGGGCGTGGGCGGCGACTGGTTCGACGTGATCCCGCTGTCCGGCGCCCGGGTGGCCCTGGTGGTGGGCGACGTCGTGGGCCACGGCATCCGCGCCTCCGCCACCATGGGCCGGCTGCGCACCGCGGTGCGCACCCTGGCCGACGTGGACCTGCCGCCCGACGAACTGCTCACCCACCTCGACGACCTGATCATCCACCTGTCCGCCGACGAGGCCGACCAGGAGGGCGGCGGGGAGGCCGCCGGAGGCATCGGCACCACGTGCCTGTACGTGGTCTACGACCCGGTCACCCGGGGCTGCACCGTCGCCCGGGCCGGTCACCCCCCGCCCGCCGTGGTCCCTCCGGAGGGCTCCGCGTACCTCCTCGACGTGCCGGCCGGCCCGCCGCTGGGTCTGGGCGGACTGCCCTTCGAGACCGTCGAGGTCGAGCTTCCCGAGGGCAGCGTCCTCGCCCTCTACACCGACGGCCTGCTGCAAGCCCGCGACCACGACATCGACGAGGCCCTGGACACGATGCTCGCCGCCCTCGTACGCCCCGCGTCCACGCTGGAAACGGTCTGCGACCGGGTGCTGACGGCGCTGCTGAGCCACCGTCCCGAGGACGACGTCGCCCTGCTCGTGGCCCGGACCCGGGCCCTGAACGCCGACCAGGTCGTGGCCTGGGACCTGGCCTCCGACCCGTCCGTCGTCGCCGAGGCCCGTCGCAACTGCACCGACCAGTTGACCGCCTGGGGCCTGGAGGAGGCCTCTTTCGTCACCGAGCTGCTGGTCAGCGAGCTGGTCACCAATGCCATCCGGTACGGGGCGCCGCCCGTCCAGCTCCGGCTGATCCACGACGGCAACACCTTGATCTGCGAGGTGTCCGACACGAGCAGTACCGCCCCGCACATGCGGCGGGCCCGGATCTTCGACGAGGGAGGGCGGGGCCTGCTGCTGGTCGCCCAGCTCGCCCAGCGCTGGGGCACCCGGCACACCCTGAACGGCAAGACCATCTGGGCCGAGCAGTCCCTGGTCGACTTCGGGTCCCTGTGACACCGCTGTGACAGTCGGCGGACACCGCCATGAACTCCCGCGAACAAGCTCTTTATCAGGGACATACGACGACATTCGGGACATGTCCCCTGCTTCCGAAGGCGTGAGCAGTGATGACCGAGCCGATTCGTCGGAGGAAATCCCATGAGCCTCACACTCGCCGCGCCGCTCGTCGAAGCCCCCGCCCCCTCGCTGGCCCCGCGTGAGCAGGAGGCACTGCGCTACATCGCCGCCGGATGCACCTACCTGCAGACGGCCCGCCTCATGGGACTCTCCAAGCACACGGTCGACGCCTATCTGCGCCGCATCCGCGCCAAGCTGGGCATCAACACCACGGCGGAACTGACCCGGCTCGCCATCTCCCTGGGGCTGTGACGCCCGACCAGCAGCGCCCGGCACGGGAGTGCCGTCACAGTGGCTCCGGCCCCCGAACGGGGGGTCGGAGCCACTGTGACGACGCTTCCTAACGCGGACCGGCCGGCCCCCGGAAGACCGGCCGGGCCCAGGCCGGAGGCTCCGGCAGCGGAACGGTCTTCACCACGACGGTGCGCTTGGCGACACCGGCCCCGGCCCCGATCCCGGTGGCGGCGCGCAGCGCCGCCACGAATTCCAGGCAGGAGCCGTACCGGTCCTCGGGAATCTTCGCCAGGGCCCTTCCCAGAACCTCATCCACTGCGGGCGCTATGTCCGGCCGCCTCTCGGTCACGGGAGGCGGCTGGTCGTATTGGTGCGCCCACAGCAGGGCCACGTCCTCGTCGCGCTCGAAGGGGGGACCTCCGGCGAGGGACTCGTAGACCACGCAGGCGAGGCTGTAGAGATCGCACCGGCCGTCCACGGGACGGCCGGTGATCTGTTCCGGCGCCATGTAGTCGAGCGTGCCGACGAACTCGCCCGCGGTGGTGAACCCGGTGAGCGAAAGCGCCTTCTTCGTGAGCCCGAAGTCCGTGAGGTAGACGTGCTCGGGGTGGTCGCTGTCGGTGCCCGCGGCGACCAGGATGTTGGCGGGTTTGACGTCCCGGTGGACCAGGTCGTGCTCGTGGGCCGCGTCGAGCGCGGACGCCACCTGGGCGGCGATGCGCAGGGCGGTCGCGACGGGGAGCGGGCCCTCGCGGTCCAGCAGGCCCCGCAGGTCGAGGCCGGAGACGTACCGCATGGCGATGTACAGGACGCCGTCGGTCTCTCCGGCTTCGAAGATGGGCACGATGTGCGGGTGGTCGATCTTCGCGGCCACCCGTGACTCGTGGGTGAAGCGGCGCCGGAAGGTCTCGTCGCGGGCCCGCTCCGGGGCGATCAGCTTGAGGGCGACCTTCCGGTCCAGCCGCAGGTCCTTCGCGCAGTAGACGACGGCCATGCCGCCGCGGCCGATCAGCCGCTCGACCAGGTAGCCGGCGATCTGCTTGCCGATCAGGCCGGAGGGCCGGCCCGTGTACGAGCTCAGGTTCGCTGCCGTGCCCATCTGGGGCCGCCCCCTTCACCGGGCCGGCCCGACGACGGACGCGACAGGCCGCCCTTTCCTATCGGAAAGTCTATCGAGTGATCCATCCGAGTGCCCTCATGACAGGGCTCCAGGGGTCCCGGTGTGGAGGTGGGACGGGACTCCCTGGAGCAGTTCCTCGCCGGTCGCCGACCGGCCGTACGGGCGTCGGCGGGGGTCAGCCCTCGCCGCCGTCGCCGCCGCGGCCGCCCTGGCCGCTGGTCTGGCAGCCGACGCCGACGCAGATGCCGCCGCTGCCGCCCCAGCCGCCGTTGCCGCCGTCGCCGCCGGGAGGCGCGGCCCCGCCGTTGCCTCCGTTGCCCCCGTTGACGCTGCCGCCGCACACTCCGGCGCAGACCCCGCCCTTGCCGCCGTTCGTGCCGTTGGCGCCGGGCCCGCCGTTGGTTCCGTTGCCGCCGTTGGCGCTGCCGTTGCACAGTCCGGCGCAGACCCCGCCGTTGCCGCCGTTGGTGCCGTTGACCGTTCCGTTGCAGTTGCCCGCGCACACCTTGTCACCGACGCGGACGCTGCCGTTGCCCACCTTGACTCCGCCGAGCGCCGCACCGCTGCCGAACCGGCTCCCGCCGCTGCGGTTGTCACCGCCGCCGGACGAGGGGCCGTGGTACTCGACGGCGGCCGCCGGTGCCGTCTGGACCGCCGAGGCGGCCGCGGGGGCCGCCGTGGCGGCCGGCACCATCGCACCGGCGCCGATCAGAGTCGTCGAGACGACGAGACCAAGACGGAACTTCCAGCTGTGCACGCTCATGACCTTCTCCCTTGCCGAGGAATTGCGGATGTCCGTGGATTACTGATCGGGGGTCGTATCAGAGGCAGAAGGGGAGGCCGCCCGCCATCAGGGAGCACCAGTCGCCGGCCAGGTAGTCCTTCTTCCAGTCGTCGAGCTGCTCGCGCGAGATGTCGTACTTCTTGGAGATCTTGTCCTTCGTGGCGTCCGTGTCGTCGGCCATCAGGACAATCACGATGCGTACCTTGTCCACCGCGTTCAGCTCCGACTTCGACTTGTCGGGCAGGTCCTCGAACCGGAAGCAGCCCACGCGGCCGGGCTTGCCGGGCTCGCCCGGCTGGCCGGGCTGTCCGCCCCTGCCGCCCTCGCCGCCCTTGCCGCCTTCGCCGCCTGCGCCGCCCAGGACGCAGTGGGAGGGCGAGGAGCTGACGGCCGTGGGGGCCTGGGACTGCGACGCTTGCGCGGCGCACGCCGTACCGGTGACGAGAGCCAGTGAGGCCGCCGCCAGGACGAGCGGACGCTGCCAGGAACTCGTGAACATGGGATTTCTCCTTCTGCCTTTTTCCGTAAGTGCGGGTGTCGCCGAGTACGGGGTACTGCTGGGGGGGGTGAGGGGGGTGGAGGCCCGGAGGCCTCCACCCCGTCGGATCAGCTGCGGGGATCAGGCGCGGGGGTCAGAAGATGCTTCCGCCGCCGGCGCCGCCGTTGCCGCCCAGGCCGCCGAGGAAGCCGAAGCCGCCCTTGCCGCCCTTGCCGCCGTTGCCGCCCTGGAAGACGCCGAAGCCGCCCTTGCCGCCGTTGCCGCCGTCGCCGCCCTTGAGGATGCCGTCGCCGCCACCGCCGCCGTTGCCGGCGTTGCCGCCGAAGAGGCCGGAGCCGCCGTCGCCGCCGTTGCCGCCCTTGCCGCCGATGAAGCCTTCGCCGCCGCCACCGCCGCCACCGCCGGCGCCGCCCTGGAGGAGGCCGTCGCCGCCCTTGCCGCCGTTGCCGCCGGCGCCGCCGGTACCCAGGACGCTGCCGCCGCCACCGCCACCGGAGCCACCGCCGCCGCCGATGACGCCGTTGCCGCCGGCACCGCCGTCCCCTCCGGCGCCTCCCGCGGCCGGGAAGGCCGCGGCCACGTGGGCCGGCATCGGAGCCGCCGTCGCCATGGAGGCGGGGAGGAGGATTCCTCCGGTGAGCATGGCGCCCGCGGCGGCCAGCGTCGCGAGACGGAATCCCTTGCGGTGGGGACGGACGACGTTGTTGGTGCGAATCTTGCGGTTCATGACTTTCTCCTTGCGATTCGTATGCGGTGCCTCATTTCGTTTCCGGTTTCTGTTCCGGTGAGGCCCGCACCACAAGTAAGCCGCGAACGGCACAACAGGGTCATGTTCCGGAAAGTCGTGACTTGACACGGTCCGAGGAACCCACTAAAAGCGCTGGTACGGTTCCCGCATGGATCTTTCCGCAGCACGTTCGATGGACGAGAGTTCGACGCCGCCGGCGGCAATCAAGGCCGCCGCGCGCAGACAGCTGGTCGACGTGGGGGCCGCGGGACTGTCCCTGGAGGGCGTCGCGCGCGAGGCCGGCCTCGCGCTCTCCGAGGTGGAATCCCTCTTCCCCCACCGGGACGACCTGCTGACCGCACTGCTCATCGACGCCTACGACGCGTCCGGTGCCGCGATGGAGCAGGCCGACGGGGCTGCCCGGGAGGCCGGCGCCCCGGCGGGCGACCGGCTGCTCGCGGTCACCCGCGCCCTGCGCGGGTGGTCCTTCGGCAACCCGGGAGAGTTCACCCTCATATACGGCTCGCCCGTACCGGGCTACCACGCCCCGCAGGACACGGTGCCGGCCGCCTCCCGCACGCCCGCGGTGCTCGCCGGCATCGTGCGGTCGGCGCTGGAGAGCGGTGAACTCACCCCGCCCCGGCGGGCGGTGCCCGGCCCGCCGCTGCTGCTGCCGGCGGCCGTGGAGCTGTTCGGAGGGGCTCCCGAGGCCCCGTTCTCGGACGTCATCGAGCGCGGCATCGTCCTGTGGAGCAACCTCATCGGGCTGCTCGTCTTCCAGGTGTTCAGCCGTACCCACGACAGCGTGCGGGACGAGGCCGCGTTCTTCGACTACGCCGTGGCCGTGGCGGCCGAGAGCGTCGGCCTCGCGGTGTCCGCGAGCGAGGGCGCCGGCGGGGCCTGAGCCCGCCCGGCCGTGCGCGGGTCCGGATCACCGGGCGGAGCCGGCCGGAGGGGAGGAACGGACGCGATCCGGACAACGCGCCCCCCACCGGCCGGTTCCCACCAACTCGCCTGTTTACCGGGCGAGTTCACACCTCACTGACCTATGTTCGAGGGCGCCCACCCGATCGCTCACGGAGGTCAGATTGCAGTTCAGACGCCGCCCGCCCCGCCCCCCTCTGATACGCCGGTCCCACCTGCTGGTGGCCGCGGGCCTCGGGTCGCTCCTCATCGGCATGACGCCCTGGCTCGGGGTCGCGAGCCAGGCCACGGCCGCCCGCACACCGCCCCCGGCGCCCCTGTCCTCGGACCAGCAGCCCGCGAAGCAGTCACCGCACCACGCCGTCGCCCCGGCGAACGCCATGGAGCCCACGGCTCCGGTACTCGACCGGACCGGCTGGACCGCCTCGGCCAGCGACGAGGAGACCACAGGCGAGAACGGCCGCGCGGCCAACGTCCTCGACGGCAACGCCGCCACCATCTGGCACAGCAAGTGGACCGGCACCCCCGCCCCGCTCCCCCACAGCATCACCATCGACATGCACCGCACGGCGGTGGTGTCCGCGCTCGTCTACCGCCCCCGCTCCAACGGGGCCAACGGGCGGGTCGGCGAGTACTCCATCAGTGTCAGTACGGACGGACAGAACTGGGGGAGCCCCGTCGCCACCGGCACGCTCGCGGACGACGGCACCACCAAGACGCTCGGCTTCGCCCCGCAGGGCGCCCGCTTCGTGCGGCTGACCGCGCTCACCGAGGCCGGCGGCCGCGGGCCCTGGACCTCCGCCGCCGAGCTCGACCTGCTGGGCGACCCCGGCACCCCCGCCGCCACCGTCGACCTGACCCGGACCGGCTGGACGGCCACGGCGAGCGACGAGGAGACCACAGGCGAGAACGGCCGCGCGGCCAACGTCCTCGACGGCGACGCCGCCACCATCTGGCACAGCAAATGGACCGGCACCCCCGCCCCGCTCCCGCACAGCATCACCATCGACATGCACCGCACGCAGACCGTCTCGGCCCTCGTCTACCAGCCGCGACGGAACGGGACCAACGGCCGGGCGGGCGCGTACTCCATCGCCACCAGCCTCGACGGCGCCTCCTTCGGCGCACCGGTCGCCGCGGGCACCTGGCGGGACGACGACACCGTCAAGACCGCCACCTTCACCCGGGCCGAGAACGCGCGCTTCATACGTCTGACGGTGACCAGTGAGGCCGGCGGCCGCGGTCCGTGGACCTCCGCCGCCGAGATACGACTGAGCGGACCCGCCAATTCCGCCGTCCACGGCTCCTGGGACCGGATCACCGGCTTCCCCCTGGTGCCCGTCGCCACCGCGGTCCTGCCCGGTGACAAGCTGCTGGCCTGGTCGGCGTACGCGACCGACCGCTTCGGCGGCAGCAGCGGCTACACCCAGACCGCGATCCTCGACCTGAAGACCGGCAAGGTCACCCAGCGCCGGATCGACAACACCGGCCACGACATGTTCTGCCCGGGCATAGCCATGCTCGCCGACGGACGCGTGCTGGTCACCGGGGGCAGCAACGCGGACAAGGCGAGCATCTACGACCCGGCCGCCGACACCTGGTCAGCCACCACCCGCATGAACATCCCGCGCGGCTACCAGGCCATGACGCTGATCTCCACCGGTGAGGCCTTCGTCCTCGGCGGTTCCTGGAGCGGCACCGCGGGCACCGACAAGTCCGGCGAGGTCTGGTCCCCGGACACCGGCACCTGGCGCGGGCTCCCGGGCGTCCCCGCCTCCCCGGCGCTGACGGCCGACCCGGCCGGTCCCTACCGTGCCGACAACCACATGTGGCTGCACGCCACTTCGGGCGGCAAGGTGCTGCAGCTCGGGCCGAGCAAGCAGATGAACTGGATCTCGACGAGCGGCACGGGAAGCATCACCGCCGCCGGACCCCGGGCCGACAGCCAGGACGCCATGACCGGCAACGCGGTGGCCTACGACGTCGGCAAGCTGCTCACGCTGGGCGGCTCGCCCGCCTACCAGGACTCCCCGGCCACCCGGCGCGCCTACACCGTGAACATCTCGGGCGACCGGGTCGAGGCCTCCCGCACGGGCGACATGGAGCACGCCCGCGCCTTCGGCAACAGCGTCGTCCTGCCGGACGGCAAGGTAGCGGTCTTCGGCGGCCAGAGCTACCCGGTGCCGTTCAGCGACGCGACGTCCGTACTGGCCCCCGAGCTGTGGGACCCGGCGACGGGCACCTTCACCCCGCTCGCCACCATGGCCATCCCGCGCAACTACCACAGCGTGGCGAACCTGCTGCCGGACGGCCGGGTCTTCTCCGGCGGCGGGGGTCTGTGCGGTGACTGCGCGACCAACCACGCCGACGGGGCCGTGTTCACACCGCCGTACCTGCTGGGCGCGGACGGTTCGCCCAAGCCGCGTCCCGTCATCACGGGTGGTGTGCCCTCCCGGTTCTCGCCCGGCACCTCGCTGTCGGTGAGCACCCAGGGGGCGGTGTCGTCCTTCGTCCTGATGCGGGCCGCCGCCGCGACGCACTCCACGGACAACGACCAGCGCCGGATCCCGCTGCAGTCCACGGCCACGGGCACCGGCACGTACACGGTCTCCGTCCCCGCCGACACGGGCGTGGTGCTGCCGGGGAACTACATGCTCTTCGCCCTGGACGCCCAGGGGGTGCCGAGCATCGCCACGTTCGTGACGGTCGCCCCGGGGGCGGGCGGTGCCGTCAGCGCCGGTCCGGCCGAGGCCCCCCGCCCGTGATCCGCTCCAGATCGGCCAGCAGCCCTTCCAGCCAGGCGTCCACGGCGTAGTAGCCGTTCGGCGCCCCCGCGGGCGCGGTCCGCGACGCGCCGCCGTCCTCGTACGGCGGCGCGTCGCCCGCTTCCCGAGCCTCCTCCATGGGGTCCAGTACGGCGGACAGCAGCAGCATCCGCCCGGCCACCCGGTCCCCGAGCCGCGTCAGGGCGGCCGCCGCCGCCGGTTCCAGAGGCGGTACGAGCACGGGCGCGGGCGGCCTTCCCGCCGCGGAGCCGGGCACCGGCTCGGGCGGCGGCACCAGCACCCGGTCGGCGCCCCACAGCGTGTGGTGCCCGGTCAGCAGCACCGCGTGCCAGTCCACCGACGGCTTCTCCCCATCCGCGGGCCCCGGCTCGCTCTGCAGCTGCGCGAACGCCGTCTCCGCCAGGACGAGCGAATGCCGCAGCGACCCGTGCCGCGGCGGCGCGCCCGGATCCCGTACCCCGCCCGCCGCGATCTCCGCGGCCGTGGTGACCACGGCCTCGGCGGCCGACCGCAGCAGCACCGCGCCCGAGCGCCGCACCTCCTGCCGTGCGCCGCGCGGCCAGGCCAGCAGCCCGAAGACCGCGCCGATCACGCTCCCGACCAGCACGTCCAGCAGCCGCACCTCGGCCAGCCGCCAGGTGGCCGGGGCCAGCTGGGAGAACACCAGGGCGACCACCAGCGTGAACAGCGCCTGCGACCAGCCGACGCCCTTCACCGGCCCCACCGTGAAGGTGAACAGCATCAGCGGGAGCAGGACGACGGCGTACACCGTGGTGTGGGTCCCGACCAGGGCGATCACCCCGGCCGTGGCCAGGGCTCCGATCAGGGTCCCGGCCAGCGCCTGCCGGACGCTGCTGCGGGTGGCGTCCAGGGTGGTGCGGGTCAGCGTGAGCGTCGCCAGCAGCGCCCAGAAGCCGTGCGGCAGCGTGGCCAGGCCGGCGACGGCCCGGGCGGCCGCCAGCGCCAGGCTGATCCGCACCGCGTTCTGGAAGAAGACCGACCGGCTCCCCGCGTGCCCGACCAGCCGCCGCCACCACAGCTGCGGCGCCCGCATCCGCGCGTACCAGAACCGGCCCAGCGGCAGTCCGGGCGCGGCCTCCCGCCCCCGTACGGCCAGCCCCGCGGCCGTGGACAGCGCCAGCGCGGCGTCGGCCAGTTCCAGCAGGTCCGCCCGGCGGCGGAGCGTGGCCGGGAGGGCCTGCCCGGTCGGGTGGGCGGCGAGCAGCGCCCGCTCCCGGGCCGGGCCGGGGCGCTCCTCCCCCGCGGCCGGCCCGGGTGTGCCGCGCAGCAGGGCCGCGGTGTCCGCCGCGGACCGGCCGACGGCGCGCAGCAGGTCGAGGCCGGCCTCCGAGGGGGCCTGGCCGGGCGGCGGTGCGGGCAGCCGGTCCAGCCGGTTCAGCAGGGTGCGCGCCGCCAGCCCGGTGTGGGCCAGGCCCCGGGAGCGGACGCCGGGCCCGGCCGGGCGTTCCGCCTCCGGGACCTTCGAGGGCCGCAGCGCTTCGGCCGCGGCCCGGGCGGCGGCTCCCGTCGCCGGGGACAGCCCGTACGGCGCGCGGGCCAGCTCCCCGGCGCAGCGCTCGGCGGTGACGGCGGCGCGGGCGGCGATCTCCCGGTACGGCACGGTCGGCGGATCGGGCAGGACGAGGGCTTCCGCGAGCACGAGCAGCAGGATCCCACTGGTGGTGCCGACGAGCCGCTCCCCCAGGGTGTCCGGGGCGTACGGAGGGAAGGAGGGCAGGATGTACAGCAGCTGGAGCCCCGGAGCCGCGCCGGCCGGGCGGGGCCCGCCCGCGGCGACGAAGGCCAGGGCGAAGCCGATGACCAGCATCCCGGCCACCGCGCTCCAGGTGCGTACGGCCAGGAAGGTGCCCACGACCACCAGCAGCCAGGCCACCGGGAGCAGCCGCAGCAGGACGGCGGCCCGCTGCCGGCCGGTGCCCGGGATGCGCGACAGCCCGGCCAGCGCCACGGCGGCGAACAGGGCGTAGGTGGCCGCCACGGTCTGCCCGAAGCCGTACAGGAACAGGTAGAACCCGGCCCCCGCGGCCAGGGTGACCCGAAGGGACCGCCGGGCCGCGCCCGCGTAGGCGGCGGCACCGCTCGTACCCATGCCACCAGGATCGGGCACCCGACGCGCCCCGGCACCCGCGCTCCGCCCCGGCCCGGCCGCGCGCTCCGTCGGAAAAACCCGTGGCGGACCGGTGGGCGGAGCCATAGCCTTCCCGACGATGACCACTCACTCGGCTATTCGAATGGGGGTCCCGTCCACGCAAGGTGAGTGCTGATGCTCACTCATATCGCGAACGGGGATTCCCACCTGTCCTTGTGGCTGCGCGTGCGCGAGTTCGCCGTGCCGCCCTCCATGATCGAGACCGCGACGGTCCGCCGCCGCGCCGGCGACTGGGCCGCGGCCTGCGCGGCCGCGGGCTTCGAAGTCGATCTCGACCTGCGGTCCGCGGCACGCGCCCACGGCCGTGAACTCGCGGCCCGCGTCCGGGCCGACCTCCGCCATCTCGCTCCCGACCTGCTGCGCTGGCACATGCCGAGGATCGCTCCGCACGGGCTGCTGCGCCCGGGGCTGACGATCACCCTGGCCCGGTACGAGGTCCCCGGGCGGGACGGCGGCCATCCGGTGCACCTCGTGGCCCGGACGGCGCCCGCCTGGGCGGACGCCGGTCAGCGGATCAGCCTCGCGCTGTGGGACGGGTCCCACACCGGCGACCCCGGCCGCCGGCATCCGCACGGCCGCCCGAACCGGCGGTTCCGCCTCGATCTGCACCGGCACCTGTGGGACTCCCGCCGGGCCGGCGAGCTGCGGATCCGCTCCGGCGCCGACCGGCCTCCCGCAGACCCGCCGCCCGCGGACGCCCCCGGCCACCCCGTCGAGCGCTGGGCCGCCGAGGCGGCGCGGGTCCTGCACGCCGAGGGGCGGGCCGGGGGCGCCGTCACCGTGCGGCTCGGCGCCCGCGACCGGCTCCGCCTGGACCTGGCCGCGGACGCGGACGGCCCCGGGCCGCCCGTCCCCCGGATCGCTCAGGTGCCGCAGGACGCCGACGTCTCCGCGCTGCCGGTCCTGCCGGACGCCGCGACCTGGGAGCTGCCCGACCTGGAGCTGGTCCGCGCCGGCCTGATCGGCGCCGACCGGCTGCACCCGCTGGTCGCCGCGGCCCTGCTGCCGGAACGCGCCCCGGCCGACCGGCCCCGGAGCGCGGACCCGGCCCGGCAGGCGCACCTGGTGGAGTGCCGGGGAGCCCGCCATCGGATCGGCCTCGTCGACGGGGTGCTGGCCGCGCTGGACCACGGTCCGGAGGAGCTCGGGCGCGAGGCGCTGCTGGTCGCGCTGGGCGGCCCGCCGCTGCCCTGCCTGCAGGCGATCGACACCGCGCACCGCGATCCCGACTGCCTGCCCGGTGTCCGCGAACGCCTCCACCACGGGGACGTCGCCGGTGCGCTGGCCGTCGTCGAAGGGCTGCTCGGCCCTGACGCGGTGCTGCGCTCCGGCGCCCTGAAGGACGCGCTGGAGGCGGCCGCGCGGCGCCGGATCACGTACGGACTCTTCCGTGCGGGCCTGTTCGGACCAGGACCCGAGCGGCTCCCCCCGCGCCGGCGCCGTCCCCCCGACCACCGCTCGCGCCCGCGCCACACCACGGCCCGCTGACGCACGCCGGCCGCCCGTCTTCTTCCTGCCGCACCACGAACCCAGAGGTGACTTCCCATGCCCGTGCACACCCCGCTCGCCCCGTCCTCGCAGCTCGACGTCGCCGGTGAACTGCTGGCCCTGCTGCGCGACACCGCCACCGAACCGCGCCCCGACATCCAGCTGGAGGCCCTGACCCTGGCCGTGGCCGCCGACCTGCCCGTCCTGCTGTGGGGCGAGCCGGGGATCGGCAAGACCGCGGCCCTGACCCAGCTCGCCGAGTCGCTCGACCTGCCGCTGACCACCGTCATCGCCAGCGTGCACGAGCCGTCGGACTTCTCCGGGCTCCCCGTCATCGGGGACGACCCCGCGGTGCACGGCGTCCCGATGGCCCCGCCGGACTGGGCCGTGCGACTCGTCCGGGCGGGCCGCGGCCTGCTGTTCCTCGACGAGCTGTCCACCGCGCCGCCGGCCGTCCAGGCCGCGCTGCTGCGCCTCGTACTCGAACGGCGGATCGGCTCCCTGCAGTTGCCGCCCGGGGTCCGGATCGTGGCGGCCGCCAACCCGCGGTCCTCGGCGGCCGACGGCTGGGAGCTGAGCCCGCCGCTGGCCAACCGGTTCGTCCACCTCCAGTGGGTCCACGACCACGAGGTGGTCGTACGCGGCCTGGGCGGGACCTGGCCCCGGGCGACGCTGCCGCGCCTCGACCCGGGCCGGCTGGAGCAGGCCGTGGACTTCGCGCGCCGCGCCGTGTGCGGGCTGCTGGCCGCCCGGCCCTCGCTCGTGCACCGACTGCCCGGCGGTGAGGCGCGCCGGGGCGGCCCCTGGCCCTCGCCCCGCAGCTGGGACATGACCCTGTCCCTGATCGCCTTCGCGACCGCGACCGGCTCCTCCCGGGAGGTGCTCTCGCTCCTGGTCCGGGGCACCGTCGGGGACGGGCCCGGGCTGGAGCTGCTGGCGAGCCTGGACCGGATGGACCTCCCCGACCCCGAGGCGCTGCTCGCGGACCCGGCCGGTGCCGCACTGCCCGAGCGGGGCGACCTGCGCCAGGCCGTCCTCGACGGCGTGGTGGCCGCCGTCCGGGCGCGTCCGGAGAAGGCCCGTTGGGACGCGGCCTGGGAGCTCCTGGTCCGGGCGCTGGACACGGGGGCCCCGGACCTGCTGGTCGTCCCCGCCACCACGCTCGCCTCGCTGCGCCGGGCGGACTGGGTCGTACCGGCGTCGATCGAGCGGCTGGCCGGAGCGGTCAAGCTGTCCCGGCGGGCCGACGAGGCGGCGGCGCGGGTCGCCTCCCGGACCGCTGTCGGCGCGCCGGGCACCCGATGACGGGCGGCACGCCCGGGGCCCGGGACCTCGGCAGGCTGGACCTGGACAAGCTGTACGCGGCCCGGCTGCTCGCGGTCCGGGCCCGGCCCTTTCTGGCGACGGCGCTGTTCGCCCTGCACACGGTGGAGTCGCGGCGGGTGCCGACGATGGCCGTGGACCCGCACTGGCGGTGCTACGTCTCGCCGGGCTTCGTGGACCGGACCCCGGTGGAGGAACTGGCGGGGGTGTGGGTGCACGAGGTGTCGCACCTGCTGCGCGACCACCACGGGCGCAGTGACCGGTTCGCGCGGGAGCACGGGCTGTCCGGCCGGGGGGAACGGCTGCGGATGAACATCGCGGCGGACTGCGAGATCAACGACGACGTGTTCGGCGACGGGCTGGCCAAGCCCGAGGGCGCCGTCCTCCCCTCCTCGCTGCGGCTGCCCACGGGGCGGCTCATGGAGGAGTACCTGCGCCAGTTCCGGCTCGGGCCGTACACGCACCACCTGGCCTGGCTGGACTGCGGCAGCGGCTCCGACGGCCTGGAGCGGGAGTGGGACCTCGGACCGGACGGCGCGCACGGCCTGAGCGCGCAGGAGCGGGACGCGGTCCGGTTCCGGGTGGCCCAGGGCATCACCGGCCGCCCCGGGACCGCCCCCAAGGGCTGGCAGCGGTGGGCGGAGGAGGTGTTCCACCCGCCCCAGCCGTGGCGGGAGCTGCTGGGCGCGGCCCTGCGCTCCGCGGCCTCCGGGCCGGGCGCGGGCGAGGACTACACGTACGGCAGGCCGGCCCGGCGCTCGGCGGGCCTGCCGGGCGTGATCCTGCCGAGCCTGCGGCGCAGGCCGCCCCGGGTCTGCGTGGTCATCGACACCTCGGGCTCGGTCAGCGACGCCGAGCTGGGCAGCGCCCTCCACGAGGTCGCCGCGATCTCCCGCGCGGTGGGCGGGCGCCGCGACCTGATCACCGTCCTGTCCTGCGACGCGACGACGCAGTCCGTGCACCAGCTGTGCGGGGCCGAGGGGATCCCCCTGGTGGGCGGTGGCGGTACGGACCTGCGCACCGGCTTCACGAGGGCCCTGCGGGCGCGCCCCGCGCCGGACGTCGTGGTGGTCCTGACCGACGGCCAGACCCCCTGGCCGAGCACGCGGCCCCCGTGCCGGACGGTGGTGGGCCTGTTCCCCCGCTCCATGCCCCGCGCGTACGAGGAGGACCCCGACTACGTCCCGGACACACCGCCGGCCTGGGCGCGGGTGGTCGAGATCGGCTAGGAACCGGACGAGGGGCCCTGGGCGCAGCCCGGGCACAGCCCCCGGTAGGTGACCTCGACCCCGGAGACCCGGAAGCCGAAGCGCCCCTCGTCGGGGAGGCCGGCCAGCGGGTCGCCGGTCGGGTGGACGTCCCGGATGATGCCGCAGCCGGAGCAGATCAGGTGCTGGTGGGGGCGGTGCGCGTTGGGGTCGTACCGCTTGGCGCGGCCGTCGGTGGAGACCTCCACCACCTCGCCGAGGGAGACGAGCTCGCCGAGGGCGTTGTAGACGGTCGCCCGGGAGATCTCGGGCAGCAGCCGAGCCGCGCGGGCGTGCACCTCGTCGGCCGTGAGGTGCACGTGGTCTCCGTCGAGGACCTCCGCGACGACACGCCGCTGGGACGTCAGCCTCCAGCCACGCTGTCGCAGCCGTTCCAGCAGGTCACTCATGTCGGTCCACCCCTTCAGGCTCGGCGGGATCCCCGAAGGGTACGGCAAGAGTCGTCCGGGATCCGATGGGATATGGCTTTGGCGTGGTTCTTGACTTGGACTCTGTCCATCGTAGGATCGGTTTCGTTGTTAGCCAAGTGACTGTAGGACTCCCATACGGCCCCCAGACGAAGCCGTGACGGATGCGCCCCCTGTGCTCCACCGCATGCAGTTCCTCAGCTCCATGACCCCCCGGGTCCGGAAGGATTCCCATGTCTGAGAACCATGACGCGAACGCCGTAGACGCGAAGGCGGAGGCCGCCGGTGGCTGTCCCGTCGCGCACGGCCGCGCCCCCCACCCGACCCAGGGCGGCGGAAACCGCCAGTGGTGGCCCGAGAGCCTCAACCTCAAGATCCTCGCGAAGAACACCGCCGTGTCCAACCCGCTCGGCGAGGAGTTCGACTACGCCGCGGCGTTCAACGCCCTCGACCTCGCGGCCCTGAAGCAGGACATCGCCGAGGTCCTCACGACCTCGCAGGACTGGTGGCCGGCCGACTTCGGCAACTACGGCCCGCTCATGGTCCGCATGGCCTGGCACAGCGCCGGCACGTACCGCATCAGCGACGGCCGCGGCGGCGCGGGCGCCGGCCAGCAGCGCTTCGCCCCGCTGAACTCGTGGCCGGACAACGGCAACCTGGACAAGGCCCGCCGCCTGCTGTGGCCGGTCAAGAAGAAGTACGGCCAGTCCATCTCCTGGGCCGACCTCATGATCCTCACCGGCAACGTCGCCCTGGAGACGATGGGCTTCAAGACCTTCGGCTTCGCCGGCGGCCGCGCCGACGTGTGGGAGGCCGACGAGGACGTGTACTGGGGTCCCGAGACCACCTGGCTCGGCGACGAGCGCTACACCGGCGACCGCGAGCTGGAGAGCCCGCTCGGCGCCGTCCAGATGGGTCTGATCTACGTCAACCCCGAGGGCCCGAACGGCAACCCGGACCCGATCGCCGCCGCGCGCGACATCCGCGAGACGTTCCGCCGCATGGCGATGAACGACGAGGAGACGGTCGCCCTCATCGCCGGTGGCCACACCTTCGGCAAGACCCACGGCGCGGGCCCGGCGGACAACGTCGGTGCCGACCCCGAGGGCGCCCCGCTGGAGGCGCAGGGCTTCGGCTGGGCGAGCACGTACGGCTCCGGCAAGGGCGCCGACGCGATCACCAGTGGTCTCGAGGTCACCTGGACCAGCACCCCGACTGCGTGGGGCAACGAGTTCTTCAAGAACCTGTTCGAGTACGAGTACGAGCTCACGCAGAGCCCGGCCGGCGCGAACCAGTGGGTGGCGAAGAACGCCGAAGCGATCATCCCCGACGCCTTCGACGCGTCGAAGAAGCACCTCCCGACGATGCTCACCACCGACCTGTCGCTGCGCTTCGACCCGGTCTACGAGCAGATCTCGCGCCGCTTCTACGAGAACCCGGACCAGTTCGCGGACGCCTTCGCCCGCGCCTGGTACAAGCTGACGCACCGCGACATGGGCCCGATCGTGCGCTACCTCGGCTCCGAGGTCCCCGCCGAGACCCTGCTGTGGCAGGACCCGCTGCCGGCGCGCGAGGGCGAGCTGATCGACGCCGCGGACATCACCTCCCTCAAGGAGCAGATCCTCGGCTCGGACCTCACGGTCTCCCAGCTGGTCTCCGCGGCCTGGGCCGCGGCCGCGTCCTTCCGCGGCAGCGACAAGCGCGGCGGCGCCAACGGTGCCCGCATCCGCCTGGAGCCGCAGCGCAACTGGGAGGTCAACAACCCGGACGACCTCGCGCAGGTGCTCCGCACCCTCGAGGGCATCCAGACCTCCTTCAACTCCGGCGCCAAGCAGGTCTCGCTGGCCGACCTGATCGTGCTCGCGGGCTCCGCGGCCGTCGAGAAGGCCGCCCAGGACGGTGGCGTCGAGGTCGAGGTGCCGTTCACCCCGGGCCGTGTCGACGCGACGCAGGAGCAGACGGACGTCGAGTCCTTCGCCGCGCTCGAGCCGTCCGCCGACGGCTTCCGCAACTACGCCGGCAAGGGCAACCGCCTGCCGGCCGAGTACCTGCTGCTCGACAAGGCGAACCTGCTGACCGTCTCCGCTCCGGAGCTGACGGTCCTCGTCGGCGGTCTGCGCGTCCTCGGCGCCAACCACGCCGGTTCGAAGCACGGCGTCTTCACGGACCGTCCGGGCACCCTGACCAACGACTTCTTCGTCAACCTGCTCGACATGGGCACGACCTGGAAGTCGACGTCCGCGGCGCAGGACGAGTACGAGGGCCGCGACGACTCGGGCGCCGTCCAGTGGACGGGCACCCGTGCCGACCTGGTCTTCGGCTCGAACTCCGAGCTGCGCGCCCTCGCGGAGGTCTACGCGAGCGACGACGCCAAGGAGAAGTTCGTGAAGGACTTCGTCGCGGCGTGGACCAAGGTCATGGAGCTCGACCGCTTCGACCTGGTCTGATCCACCCTCGTCCGGGTCGGCCCCACGGGCCGGCCCGGACGTGTCTGCGAAGCCCTTCGCCCCGCGGCCTTGTGCGGGACGAAGGGCTTTCGCATACTCCCCGAAGCGCTTGTCAGGAACACGCCATTCCTGGCGGGCCTCACAGGGCCCACCACCCACCGGGCCCCGACGCTCCGAGGAGGAGACCAGTGAGGAACACGCGCACCTCGTCCCGCACCACCCCCACCGCCCGGCGCACCGCGATCGCGGCCGCCGCCGGCCTGCTGGCGGCCGCCGTGCTCACCGGGCCCGCCGCCGAGGCAGCCTCCCACCAGGCCTCCCCCAAGGCCTTCGGCGCGGCCGAACTCGCCGCGGTCGACCGGGCGGTTCTCGGCGCTGACGTCGGCGGCACCGCCTGGTACACGGACGCGGCGAGCGGACGGGTCGTGGTCACGGCCGACAGCACCGTGTCCGAGGCCGGCCTCGCGAAGATCAGGAAGGCGGCGGGCGCCAACGCGGGCGCGCTGCGCGTCGAGCGCACCCCCGGCACGTTCACCACCCTGCTCGGTCCCGGCGACGCCATCTACGGCGGCGGCTACCGCTGTTCGGTCGCCTTCAACGCGGTCAGCGGCAGCACCCGCTACTTCCTGACCGCCGGCCACTGCGGCAACGTCGTCAAGACCTGGTACACCAACTCCGCACAGAGCACGCTGGTCGGGCCCACCGTGGGCTCCAGCTTCCCGGGCAACGACTACGCGCTCGTCCGCTACGACAACGCCGCGGTCAGCTCCCCCGGCGGCTTCACCGCCGCCGACGCCTACGTGGGCGAGGCGGTCAAGCGCAGCGGTTCCACCACGGGCACCAAGAGCGGTACGGTCACCGGCCTCAACGCAACCGTCCACTACAGCGGCGGCGGAACGGTTCGCGGCATGATCCAGACCAACGTGTGCGCCGAGCCCGGCGACTCGGGCGGTGCGCTCTACGACGGCACGAAGGCCCTCGGCATCACCTCCGGCGGCAGCGGCAACTGCTCCGTCGGCGGCACGACCTTCTACCAGCCGGTCCCGGAGGCCCTCGCCAAGTACAAGGTCACCCTGTCCTGACCCGCCGCGCCGCGCGGGGCCGTCACCCGGTGGCGGTCCCGCCGGTGGATCTTTCATACCTCGGAGTGAGGTCGCGGGCCACAGTGCGGAATCCCGTGCGCGGTTCCCTAGAGTGAGCCGAGGGCGGCTGGGAAGCCGTCCGACCGGCGCGTCTCATGTTCGGGAGCCCCAGTGCCGCAGCACCACCGTACGTCGCTCCGCCTGCGGCTCCGGTACCGGTTCGACCATCTGGTGGCGGGGGGAACCGCCGGGCTCATCGGCTGGCTCGCGCTGAGCTGTCTCGCCGTGGTGGTCCCGGCAAGCGCGGTGCTCGTCTGGTCCGGCCCGACGCCTCCGGAGACCCTCGCCGGGCGGCTCACGGCGGTGTGGGTCAGCGTCGGCCAGACCCTCAAGCTCGGGGGCGCGGTCGGCTCCCCGCTCCACGTGCTGGCCTCCGTCACCCTCGCGCTGGTGGCACTGCTCTTCGTGTCGACCCTGGTCAGTCTGATCACCACGGGCATCAACAAGCGCCTCATGCTGCTCCGCCGGGGACACTCCACCGTGCTGGAGGCGGGACACACCGTGGTCCTGGGATGGTCCGACCAGGTCTTTCCCGTGGTCTCGGAGCTGGTCGCGGCCAACGCCAACCAGCGGCGCGCGGCCGTCGCCGTCCTCGCCCCGAAGGACAAGGTGGAGATGGAGGACGAGATCTCCGCCCGCGTCACCGACAGCGGCACGACGCGGATCATCTGCCGCAACGGCAGCACCACCGACCCCACCGAGCTCTGCCGGGTGAGTCCGCACACCGCGAAGGCGGTACTGGTGCTGCCGTCCGGCGGGGACGACGGCGACGCCCACGTGGTGAAGACCCTGCTCGCCCTCGACGCGGCCGTCCCCGGGGACGGCGGGGCGGTGGTGGTCGCCGCGGTCCGCGACACCCGCAACCAGGTGACCGCCAGGCTGGCCGCCGGGCCGGGCGGACACGTCCTGTGCGTGGACGACATCGTCGCCCGGCTCCTCGTCCAGACCGCCCGCCAGCCCGGCCTCTCGCTCGTGTACCAGGAGCTGCTGGACTTCGAGGGCGACGAGTTCTACGCCGCCCCCGCCCGGGCGCTCGTGGGCCGGACCTTCGGCGAGGCCCTGCTGTCCTTCGCCACGTCCTCGGCGGTCGGCCTGCTTCGCCCCGGCGGCGGCGTGGTGCTCAATCCGGATCCGGGCACACCGATCGGCGCGGGCGACCGGATCCTCGTCATCTCGGAGGACGACGACACGGCCGTCCAGCTGGACGTGAGCTCGTGGGTCGACGAAGAGGCCATCGTCACGCCCGGCCCGCGGACCGCCCTGCCCGAACGCCTGCTGCTGCTCGGCTGGAACCGCCGCGCCCCCATCGTCGTCGACCAGCTCGACCAGTACGTGAGCCCCGGGAGCACCCTGGACGTCGTCGCGCTCGACGCCCGCGACCTCGGCGCGCCCCGGCAGCGGCTCGAAGTGGCCTTCCACGGCGGGGACATCACCGATCCGGTGGTCCTGGACAAGCTGGACGTGGCGTCCTACGACAGCGTGATCGTCATGGGCGAGGAGACGGGAGCGGACCCGGCCGCGGACGCGGAGTCGAGGACGGACGACAGGACGCTGGTCACGCTGCTGCACCTGCGGGCCATCGGGGAGGACGCGCGGTGCGCGCTCCCCCTCACCACCGAGATGTCGGACGACGCCAACCGGCTCCTCGCGCCCACCCGCGAGGGCGCCGACTTCATCGTGAGCGGCCGGCTGATCAGCCTCCTGATGACGCAGATCTCGGAGAGCCCCCATCTCGCGGTCGTCTTCGAGGAGTTGTTCAGCGCGGAGGGGCACGAGCTCTACCTGAAGCCGGCCACGGACTACGTCCGGGCCGGCTCCGAGGTGGGCTTCGCCACCGCGGTCGAGGCCGCGCGCCGCCGCGGCGAATGCGCGGTCGGCTACCGCCTGCGGGCGCTGGCGGCCACCGGTCCCGGCTTCGGCGTGCGGATCAACCCCGACAAGCGGCAGCGGGTCCGCTTCGCCGAGGGCGACTGGCTGATCGTCCTCGCGGCGGACTGACGGCGGGGCCTACCGCGCCTGGTGGACCTCCAGGGCGGCGCGCACCGCCGACTCCAGGGCGCCCTCGATCCACGCGGGCTTGATGGAGGTGTGGCAGCCCGCGAAGTGCAGGTTGCCCTCCGCCTTGCGGACGTGCGGGAACAGCTCGGTGTGCTGGCCGGGCAGCAGTACGGACGCCTCGCCGTAGGCGTACGGGTCGCGCATCCAGGACTGGGTGCGGCCGACTCCGGTGTAGAACACCTCGATCCGCTGCCCGAACACCTCCTGGACCCCGGCGAGCGCGCGCGGGTAGCGCTCCTCGTCGTCGAGGGAGTCCCACTTCAGCGCGTCGTCGGACCAGCTGTACGAGGCGAGGATCACGCCTCCGGCGCTGCCTTCGACGGGGTAGGAGGGCTGGAACATGAAGCGGTTCGGGTTGTCCGTCGCCGAGCCTCCGCCGATGACGCCGGCGGCCTCCGGCTGGTCGCGGCTGACGACGCGGCAGGCGGCGTAGTGGGCGCGCTGGGCGTCGGAGATGTGGCCGTCGGGTACGGAGGAGTGGGCGCCCAGCAGCGCGCCGTCCGCCGGGGTCCTGCCGGTCTGGTAGCTCCGGTACAGGCCGGGCTTCAGGGCCTCCAGTTCGCGCTGCCAGTCGGCTTCGTCGAACTCCCACCAGCGGCGGCTGAATTCCAGCAGCACCTTGGTGGCGGCGTCGTAGTGCAGCTCGGTGACCGCGCGCCGCTTGCCGTACGAGAGCGCGGGCGCGACCGGGATGTGGCGCAGCCCGGAGAACGGGACGGTGATGATCGCCGTGTCGGCGGTGAAGGTCTCCCGCCGCACGGTGCCGTCGCGGCCCTCGGAGACGGTGTCGATGCCGACCTTGCCGTCGCCGTGCGTGATCCGGGTGGCGCGGCGGTCGAGCCGCACGATGGTCTTGACCCGGTCGTAGAGCGCATCGGCCAGGGTGGCGGTGCCGCCGGGCAGTTCGAAGAAGGCGGTGTCGGGGCTGATCAGCGAGGCCCCGATGAAGCTGTGGATGAAGGCGAGGTGCAGGCGGGAGGTGAGGTTCTCGACGGTGCCGATCAGGTCGATGGTCCGTTCGTCGAGCTTCGCCTCCTCGGTGAGGTAGCGGTACATCGACATGTGCCCGTAGCGCTGGACGACCCGGGCCCAGCCTTCGACGAGTTCCCTGTCCTTCTTGCCCTCGATCTCCTTGCGTACCGGGGCGAAGGCATTGCGGACGATCTGCGCGGCGGGCAGGGATTCGTAGGCCGCGGGCACGCCGAAGGAGCGGTTGAGGGCCTGGGGGCTGCGCGCGTAGTCGGCGCGGCGCACGCGGATGCCGTTGACGAAGATCCAGGTGCGGTAGGCGGGGCGGCCGGAGCCGTCGACGTCGACCAGGTGGAAGCGCCGGCGCTTGAGGCCGAGGCTGTCGATGAGCCCGGTGACCAGCGGGTGGCTGTCGGGGATGCGCATGGCCCCGGCCTCCGCGTACTGCTTGGGGTCCGCGAAGGGCGCCGCGGCCTTCTCGTGGCCGCCGCCGCGGAAGGTCTTGATGCGGCCGCCCACCCGGTTCGCGTTGGCCTCGATGACCGTGACCTGGTGCCCGGCCTGCCGCAGCAGGTGGGCGGCGGTGAGCCCGGCGGGCCCGGCGCCGACGATGAGCACCTTCTTGCCGGGACGACCCGCGCCCGCCCGGTTCTTGGGCAGGCCGTTCTTCAGGAGGACGTCCGCGTAACGCGGTACGAGCGGCTGGTCGTTCTCGTCGCGCACGAGGATGGCCCGGGCGATGGTCAGGCAGGTGTCCCAGTCGGGCGCGGCGGAACCGGAGGACGCCTGCGGGGTCTCGGCTGAGGCGGCGGCGACCGTCAGGGTGGCCGCGCCCGCGACGGCGGCCGCACCGGCGATGACGGTGCGGCGGGAGGGCCGGCGAGCGGGCTCCGGGGCCTGCTGGGCAGAGGGTTCGGGGGTGGGGAGGGGGTCCGTGATCATGGGCCAACTCTTGCGGCCGCCCGGATGCCCCGGCGCCCAAAAGCCCCTGAGCCGGGGAACAACCACCCGGATGTGCGGCGCGGTCAACCCGGCGCTGACAGCGTTTCGTACGGCCGGCCCCGTCGGCGGGGGCCGGCCGTACGAGGACTACTGGCGCGAGCCGATGACGTCCGCGGGGCGGCCGCTCAGTGCCAGCCGGCCCGGGACCAGAGTGGCGAGCGCGGTCAGCGCCGCGGCGAAGCCGAGGACGCCCAGGTACATCCACGGGTCGACGGCCGGGGAGGCCGAGCCCGTCATGCCGACGCTGAAGGCGGTGAGCACCGCGAAGGCGATGCCGGTGCCGAGCAGCGCGGCGATCAGGACCACTTGGGCGGCCTCGATGCGGAGCATGCGCATCACCTGGCGGCGGGTGGTGCCGACGAGCTGGAGCAGGGCGAACTCGCGGGTGCGGTCGGAGACCGACATGGCCAGGGTGTTGACCACGGCGATCGCGGTGAAGGCGATGATCAGGCCCATCGCCACGTAGTTGACCTCCGCGTTGGACTGCTGGACCTCGGCCTGGAGGTCCGCCACCTGGTCGCGGTCCAGGACCCCGACTCCGGGCAGGCCGCCCAGGGCCTTCTGCAGTCCGGCCCGGCCTGCGGCGCCGTCCCCGGCGGTCTTGACCAGCAGGGAGGAGGCGAGGGGGTTGTCCACGTGCTTCGAGACCAGCGCGTGCGCCATGGTGAGGTCGCCGAAGCCCAGCCCGCGCTCGTAGACCGCGGCGACGTCCAGCTCGGTCTCCGTGCCGTCGCCCAGGGTCAGTTTCAGCTTGTCCCCCGGCTTCTTGCCCAGGTTGTCGGCGGCGACCTCGCTGAGCGCGACGCTCTGCGGGCCGAAGCCGTCGAGGCTGCCGCCGGTGACGCCCGGGTCCCAGGTGCGGGACAGGCCCTCGGTGGAGACGCCCTGTGCCGGGTACTTCTCGAGGCCCACGCGCACGGAGGTCCGTACGACCTCGGTCACGGCCGTCACGCCGGGGACCTTGCGCAGCCGTTCGGCCGCCTGGCCGGGCACGCCGGGGCCGGCCGAACCGACGACCCAGTCGGCCTTGTTGCCGGCCTGCGCCTGGGCGGTGGCGGCCGCGCCCATCGTGGTCTGTACGAAGAACACGGTGCAGGCCATCCCGATCAGCAGGGCCAGCGGGGTGACGGCGGCCGCCACCCGCTTGGTGTTGGCACGGGCGTTGGCCGTGGCCAGGTGCCCGGCGACCCGGGAGGCCCGCAGCGGAAGTCCGAGGGCCCCGACCGCGATCCGGGCGATCAGCGGACCGAGCAGCGAGACCGCCACCGAGAGCACCACCACCGAGAGGAAGGTCACCGGAGTGGAGGCGGGCTCGCTGCGCAGCGAGCCGAGGACGGCGAGCAGCACGACCCCGCCGACCAGGAACCCGGCCCCGGCGCCGAACCGGCCCCAGGTGAGGGTCCGCTGCTCCATGGCCGCCTCGGAGAGGGCCTCGGCGGGCCGGATGCGGGCGGCGCGCCTGGCGGAGATCCGGGCGGCGGCCCAGGCGCCGAGCAGGGCCGCGCCGATCGCGGCGAAGAACGGGAAGACGCTGAAGGTGACTTCGAGGGTCTCGGGGATCGCCTTGAAGCCGACGAACCGGCCGTGGAGCCAGTAGGCGATGGGCAGTCCGGCGATCGAGCCGAGCACACCGGCGAAGAAGCCGACGATCAGCGCCTCGCGCCCGATGAGCTGCCGGATCTGCCGGGGGGTCGCCGCGATGGCGCGCAGCAGGGCCAGTTCGCGGTAGCGCTGCTGGATGGAGAGGGCGAAGGTGCCGACGACCACGAGGATGGCGACGAGCAGCGAGGTGCCGCCGATGGCGCCGCCCATGGAGACCAGCTTGATCCGGGCCTTGGCGGCGTCGAGGAATTCCACGGGGCCGCGCTCGCCCCCCGTGACCACCTGGGCGGTGGTGCCGGCGAGGGCCTTCTTCACCTGCGCGGCGAGCTCGGCGGTGGAGACCCCGGGCTTGGGCAGGACGCCGACGGCCGCGACCTGGCCGCTGCGGCCGGAGAGCCGCTCGGCCTCGCCGTCGGAGAAGAACAGCGAGGTCTGCTGCTTGAGGTCGCCGCCGGCGGGCGCGGCGATGCCGGTGACCCGGTAGGTGCGCGGGGTTCCGGTGGCCTGGACGGTCAGCTGGGCGCCGGTCTTGATGCCGGTCCGCCGGGCGAGTTCGCGGTCGACGACGACCTCGTCCGGGCCGGCCGGGGCCGCTCCGTCGGCCAGGGTGAAGGGGGTCAGGGGCGCCGAGGTCCACGCGTGCCCGTAGGAGGGCTTGCCGTCGACGCCCGGGACGATCTGCCCCTTGGGCGTGACCGCGTAGGCCGGGAAGCTGATCTCGGGGAGGGCGGCCCGGACCCCGGGCAGGGAGCCGAGGGTGTTCGCGGTGTCGGCGGGCAGCCAGACCCGCTCGCCGAGCGGCTTGGCCTTCTCCTTGGTCTTGCCCTTCCCGTCGCCCTTGTCCGTGACGGTGACCTGGTGGACGTTCTGGTCACCGCCGACGATCACCGGGGCGCCGGCGTAGCGCTCGGTGCCGATGGTGCCCCGCAGGCCGGTCTCCAGGAGGATGCCGCAGGCCGTGACCAGGGCGGCGGCACAGAAGAGGGCGAGGAAGGCGCCGATGAAGCCGCCCTTGCGGGCGCGCAGTGTCTGTACGGCGTAGCGCAGCATCAGGCCCACGCTCCCAGGTGGGTCATGCGGTCGGCGACGCGGTCGGCGGTCGGGGCGTGCATCCGGTCGGCGATCCTGCCGTCGGCGAGGAAGAGGACGGTGTCGGCGTAGGAGGCGGCGACCGGGTCGTGGGTGACCATGACGACGGTCTGGCCGGTCTCGTCCACGCAGGACCGCAGCAGGGAGAGGATCTCCTTGGCGGTCACGGTGTCGAGGGCTCCGGTGGGCTCGTCGCCGAAGATGACGTCGGGGCGGGTGATCAGCGCGCGGGCGATCGCCACGCGCTGCTGCTGGCCGCCCGACAGCTCGGCGGGGCGGTGGGTGGCCCGGCCGCCGAGGCCCACGCGGGTGAGGATCTCCTCCAGCCAGGCGGGGTCGAGGCGTTCGCCCGCCAGCCGCAGCGGGAGCTCCACGTTCTGGCGCACCGAGAGCGAGGGGATCAGGTTGAAGGCCTGGAAGACGAAGCCGATGCGCTTGCGGCGCAGCTCGGTCAGCTGGGTCTCGTTCATCCCGTTCAGCTCGGTGTCGCCGATGTAGGCGGAGCCGCTGGAGGGCTTGTCCAGGCCGGCGGCGCAGTGCAGGAAGGTCGACTTGCCGGAGCCGGAGGGCCCCATGACGGCCGTGAACGAGCCCCGGTCGATCCCGACGGAGACGCCGTCCAGGGCGCGCACACCGCGCCCGGCCTTGCCGTACTCCTTCACGACTTCGTCCAGGCGCAGCGCAAGGGCAGATGACATCGCAGACTCCACAACTCAGCAGGTTTCTTGTCTGCGTTGACGTTATGGAGCGCTCTTATCGGCGGCTTATCGCGCGGTTAAGCGCTGCGGTTAAGCGCCGCAGTCGCCTTCTCCACCCAGGGCGGGGAGCCGATGCGGCGGAAGAGCGCGAGCGCGGCGGTCAGGTGTTCCCGCCCCTCCTCCTCGCGTCCGCTCCCCCGGCGGGCCCGGCCGAGCGAGAACAGGATCTGCGCCTCGATCATGGGGCTCCGGGTGCGGCGGGCGACGTCGAGCCCCTCCAGGAAGGCCCGCTCGGCCGCTTCCACAGAACCCGCCAGCAGCCGGGTCTCGGCGAGCCCCAGGAGGGTGTAGGCGAGGCCGAGCAGATCGGAGCGGTCCCTGACGATCTCAATGGCACGCAGGAACTCGATCTCCGCCGTCTCCAGGTGACCCAGCGCCAGATGGGCGGTGGCCAGCCGGTGCCTGGCCTGTGCCATGCTGCGACGGCTGCCCCCGATGCTCTCGCATACGCCTAGGGCTTCCTGGCACAGCGCCAATGCGACATCTGGCTGGCCCCGGTCGAGTGCACACTGCGCCAGGCTCTGGAGCGCGAACGCCACGGACGACCGGTCGTCCACGGCCCGGAACAACGGGAGGACCTCCCGCAAACGCTCCTCTCCCCGGTCGTAGTCTCCTCGGAGCCGGTCGACCATCGCAAGGCAGCTCACGGCCAGTGCCCGCCCGTGGGATTCCCCCGCCTCGGTGTACAGCGCGAGGGATCGCTCGAAGCGTTCGGTCGCCTCCGTGAGCCTGCGCAAGCGCAGCTCCACCGCGCCGAGTTCGTTCTCGGCGACCGCCTGGCCCCGGAGATTGCCCGCGATGCGCGCCGCGTCGAGGGCGTACTCGCTGCACCTGCGCCAGTCCTCCAGGTAGTTGCGGTATCCGAACAGCGACTCCATGGAGGCGACCACTTCCCAGGCCAGTTCGTCCATGCCCATCCGGGCCGCCTGCTCCACGACGGCGACCAACGTGAGCCGTTCGGCCTCGAGCCAGTCCAACGGGTCCGCCAGCAGTTCCTCCAGCAAGGCGGGGTCGATCTCACGACGGGGGGTGTCGCCGTTCACCTTGCCGTAGTCTCCGCCGAACTCGGATCGGTGGGCATGCTCCGCGATGGTCAGGAAGGTGCGGAAGACACGCTCGCAGGCAGCCCGACGGTCGACCTCGGGCTCCTCCTCCCGGACGCGTTCCCCCGCGTACAGCCGCATCAGGTCGTGGAAGCGGTAGCGCAGCTGCCCGATGGCATCGACCCCGACGACCTGGAGGAACTGCGTGTCGACGAGATGCTCCATGAGCCGTTCCGCGTCCAGTACGTCGCTGTCCATCAGTGCCGCACCGACCCACGCGGTGAAGTCGGGTACGGCGAGCAGCCCGAGGAAGCGGTAGAGCCTGGCGGCGTCCTTCGGGAGGTAGCGGTAGCTCAGCTCGAAGCTCGCCCGCACCTGGGACTCGCCCTGGCTCAGCTCGTCCAGCCGGCGCCGCTCGTCGGTGAGCCGGGTGACCAGGTGGCGGACCGTCCAGTGCGGCTTGGACGCCAGCCGGGCCGCGGCGATGCGCAGCGCGAGGGGCAGCCTGTCGCAGAGTTCGGCCAGCCGGGTCGTCTCCTCGGCCGCGCCCAGCAGCCGGGCCTCGCCGACGATGCGCCCGATGAGTTCGACGGACCGGTCCTCGGGCAGCAGTCCGAGGTGGACCCGGGCCGACTGCGGCCAGGTGACGAGGTGCTCCAGCTGGTCCCGGCTGGTGACCAGGACGGTGCAGCCGCCGTTGCCGGGCAACAGCGGCCGGATCTGGGCGAACGTACGGACGTTGTCGAGCACCAGCAGCACCCGGCGGTCGGCCACCACGCTGCGGTACAGCGCGATGCGGTCCTCCAGCCCGTCGGGGACGACGTCGCCCTCCACCCCGAGGGAGCGCAGGAACCGGCTGAGGATGTCGCCGGCCGTGGTCGGCGCGTGCTGTTCGTCATAGCCGCGGAGGTCGGCGAACAGCCGCCCGTCCGGAAAGTGTTCGGCGACCCGGTGGGCCCAGCGGACGGCGAGGCCGGTCTTGCCGACTCCGGCGACGCCGGTGATCAGCCCGGTGGTCGGGGAGTGCCGGTCGCCGCCCGAGCACTCGACCAGGGTGTCGAGGGCGGCGAGCTCCTCCGCGCGGCCGGCGAACCCGGGTACGTCCGGCGGGAGTTCGGAGGGCACGATCTGGCCGCGCACCCTCGGGGGCCCGGCCTTCGGGGTGGCTTTGACGGCGGCCGGGGGCGCTTCCACGGGACCGGCTGCCGCAGCTCCGCCGGGCCGGGGTGCGGCGTGGGCGGCGGCGGTGCCGCCGGGCGGGCTGAGCACCGGGTCGTCGCGCAGGATCGCCTCGTGCAGCTCGACCAGTTCGGGCCCGGGCGCCATGCCGAGCTCGTCGATGAACCGGCGCCGCGCCTCGCGGAAGCTCTCCATGGCCTCGGCCCGCCGCCCGGAGCGGTACTGGGCGAGGATGAGGTGGTAGCGGGCCCGTTCGCGCAGCGGGTGTTCGCGCACCATGGCGGTCAGTTCGGGCAACAGCAGCTGGTGCTGGCCGAGTTCGAGCCGTACGTCGGTCATCGCCTCGTGGGCGTTGACGCGTACTTCCTCCCACCGGGCGGCCTCGTCCTCGACGAGCTGCCCGGCGACCCCGGCCAGGGCGGGGCCGCGCCACAGGGCGAGCGCCGCGGCGTAGGCGCGCGCGGCGTCGGCGGGTCTGCGCTCGCGGGTCGCGGCCTCCGCCTCGGCGACCAGGTCCGTGAAGGTGACGCTGTCGAGCGCGTGCCCGTCCGCGTGCAGGACGTATCCGGGGTGCGCGGTGGCGATGACCTCCTCGTCCAGACCCTCGCTCTTGAGGGATTTGCGCAGGGCCGCGATGACGATGGCCACCTGGGTCCGGGCGGTGGCGGGCGGACGGTCGTGCCACACCACGTCCACCAGGGTGTCCACCGGCACGATCCGCCCGGCGTTCAACAGCAGGAGCCCGAGGACCGTACGCTGCCTGGCACCCCCCAGGGCCACCGCGCGCCCACCCACGGTCACCGTGAGCGGGCCAAGAATTCTGAAGTCGAGCTGCTCGCCCACCTGTTCTCCCCCGTTGCCGGCCGCGCCTGCCGACATGATCACCATACCGGTCGGCGGCCTGCCACAGGATTCCCGCGCGCCGTCAGAGGGGTTCCGCGTCCAGGAAGTCCCAGAGGTCCGGCTCCTTGCGGCCGGGGGTGCCCGGCAGGGCCAGCTGCGCCCAGATGACCTTGCCCTCGGGGGTGTACCGGGTCCCCCAGTGCTCGCTGAGCTGCGCCACCAGGAACAGGCCGCGCCCTCCCTCGTCGGTGGTGGCGGCGTAGCGCAGGTGCGGGGCGGTGCTGCTGCCGTCCCATACCTCGCAGGTCAGGATGTGGTCGTGCAGGAGCCGTACCCGGACCGGCGCCCGGCCGTGCCGCACCGCGTTGGTGATCAGCTCGCTGAGGATCAGTTCCGTGGCGAAGCCGAGCTCCGGCAGCCCCCAGTCGTCGAGCTTCCTCGCCGCCGCGTTCCGTACGGCGCTGACCGCGCTGGGCTTGAACGCCACGTCCCACTGTGCGACCCGGTCCGGGCCGAGGGTGCGGGTCCGTGCGATGAGCAGGGCCACGTCGTCGGTGGGCCGGGTCGGCAGCAGCATGTCGAGCACGGCCCGGCAGCTCGCCTCCGGGCTGCGGTCGGGCCGGCTGAGGGCGGCGCGCAGCAGTTCCAGGCCCTCCCCGATGTCCCGGTTGCGCTCCTCGACCAGCCCGTCCGTGTACAGGACGAGCTGGCTTCCCTCGGCCAGTTCCAGCTCGGCGGTCTCGAACGGCATGCCGCCCAGGCCCAGCGGGGGCCCGGCCGGGAGTTCCACGATGCTCGTCGTGCCGTCGGGGGCGACGAGCATGGGCGGCAGGTGCCCGGCCCGGGCCATGGTGCAGCCGTGCGAAACGGGGTCGTAGACGGCGTAGAGGCAGGTGGCGCCCAGGACGCCGCCGGCGCCGTCGCCGATCTCCCCGTCGTGGTCGATGCGCTGTACGAGGTCGTCCAGGCGGGCGAGGATCTCGTCGGGCGGCAGGTCGAGTGAGGCGAAGTTGTGCACGGCCGTGCGCAGGCGCCCCATGGTGGCGGCAGCGTGCAGGCCGTGCCCGACGACGTCGCCGACGACCAGGGCGACCCGGCTGCCGGGCAGCGGGATCACGTCGAACCAGTCCCCGCCCACCCCGGACTGCGCGGGCAGGTAGAAGTGGGCCACGTCCACGGCGCTCTGCTCGGGCAGGGCCCGGGGCAGCAGGCTGCGCTGGAGGGTCACGGCGAGGGCGTGTTCGCGGGTGTAGCGGCGGGCGTTGTCCATGCTGACGGCCGCGCGGGCGACGAGTTCCTCGGCGAGCGAGAGGTCGTCCTCGTCGAAGGGCTCGGGCTTGCGCGAGCGCCAGAAGTTGACCACTCCGAGGACGACGCCGCGGGCCTTGAGCGGGGCCGCGATCAGCGAGTGGATGCCGTAGTCGACGATGGCCCGGGTCCGGGGCGGGTCCTGGGCCTGCCAGCCCGGCGCGTCGGACAGGTCCGGTACGAGCTCCGCCTCGCCGGTGCCGTAGCCGCGGGCCTGCGGGGTGGACGGCAGGAAGTCGATCAGCCGGCCGCGGGGGTAGAGCGGATGGTCGGCGCGGATGCCGCTGACGGCGGTGCGCCGCATGTCGGCACCCGGGCCGGGCTCGTCCCCGTCGAGCACCGGGGCTGCCAGGTCGACGGTGACGAAGTCCGCGAACCGGGGGACGGCCACGGCGGCGAGTTCCTCGGAGGTTCGCACGACGTCCAGGGTGGTGCCGATGTCGCCGCCGGCGTCGTAGAGCAGTTTGAGACGTCGTCGCGCCGCGTCCGCGCGGCCGGTCAGGACCCGCATTTCGGTCGAGTCGCGGATGGTCGCCACGGCGCCCGCCGGTTTGCCCCCGGGGTGGGTGAGCCGCTGGTTGACGACGAGCAGCCGGTCCCCGCTCTCCAGTACTTCATCGGTTGCGACCCTGCCGGATAGCAGCAGGTCAGCCATTCTTCGATCCAATCCCGCCACCTCAGCGACCGGACGCCCCTCGGCATCGGGCGGCAACCCGAGCAATCGTCGGGCCTCGTCGTTCGCGAGCAGCAGCCGGCCGTCACCGTCCGTGATCAGCACGCCTTCGCGGACGGCGTGGAGCACCGCGTCGTGGTGCTCGTACATCCGGGTCATTTCCTGTGTGCCGAGCCCATGGGTCTGGCGGCGCAAACGGCGGCTGATCAGGGCCGTTCCGACGGTCGCCAGGGCCAGGCCGCCGGCGATGGCCAGCAGGATCACCGGGAGCTGGCGGTCGACGACTCCGGTCACGTTCTTCACGGTCAGGCCCGCCGAGACCAGCGCGACGACCTTGCCGTCGGGGGCGGTGACGGGCACCACCGCCTGGATCTCCTTGCCGAGGGGGCCCTGCACGCTCTCGGTGTGGACGCGCCCGGCGAGCGAGGGCTCGATGGTGCCGACGAACCGTTTCCCGATACGGTCCGGCTGGGGATGGCTGTAGCGGATGCCGTTGGTGTCCATCACGACGATGAAATCGACGTGTGCGGCCTTGCGCGTGGCCTCGGCGAGGGGCTGCAGCACGGCGGACGGATCGGGCGTCTTCAGCACTTCGCGCAGGCCCACGGAGTGCGCGAAGGTCTCGGCGACGGACACCGACCGGTTGCGCGCCTCGCGGTCGATGTCGTGCCGCGACTGGAGCAGGAGGGCCAGCAGGGCTCCGGCGGCGAGCAACACCACGATCGTCACCTGGAGGACGAAGACCTGGCCGGCGACGCTCCTGAACCGGTTGCCTAGAGGTGACCGCACCGCGGTGCCCGGCACGGGTGGCGAGGAAGGGTCACGCTCCCAGTTGTAGCACCTCCGGGAGCCGCTGACCCGGCAGGCGCACAACACGCCCGGAAAGTCACCGAGAGTGACGCAAGGGCCATCGGGACTGTCGGGCGACCGATAGAATTAGGAACATACAACCACGCTTCCGGGTAAAGGAGTTACTGTCCAGAAGCCATATGACCCGTCACCTGAGTCGGGTACCTTCCTTCACGTCGCCGCCACACCTTGGGCACAGGGCCCCCTGGGACTAGCGGCGCGAAGGACCCGACACTCTGTTGACGACAGCGACCGAAGTCTTCACAGTCCGGCCGTACACCCCGCATTGCGAAGTAATCAACAAGGAGGGCGACCACGCCGTCATCGGCATCTCGCCCGGCAACAGCTATTTCTCCGCACAGCGCATTCATGACCTCGCCCAGTGGGGCATGCGCAACTTCGATCAGGTCGACCTGATCTACACGGACCTGTACGTCGCCGAGATGTTCGAAGCCCTCGGCTACGACGAGATCGAGGCCCGGCGCAAGACGGTGAAGAACCTGCGCGGCGTCCGCGCCAAGGTCAACAACGCCGCCGCCGAGGCCGACCCCACGGGCCAGCGCCTGCGCGCCCGTCCGATGTCGGCCCTCACCGACATCCCGGCCTACAAGGCCATCCACTCGGACCTGACCAGCCGGCTGGACAACGACCCCGATTTCCGCGCGACTTGCAGCGCGCTGGTCGACTCGTTCCTCTCCTCCAAGGTGCTGAACGGGGAGACCGCGACGACCCGGCAGCGCGAAGTCTGCCTCCAGTACGTGTGCGCCGAGGCGCCGCTCTTCCTGGACACGCCCGCCATCATGGGCGTGCCCTCCTCGCTCAACTGCTACCACCAGCTCCTGCCGATGGCGGAACTGCTGTACTCGCGCGGCTCGGGCCTGCGCGCCTCCCGCAACCAGGGCCACGCCATCATCACCCCCGCCGAAGGATCCTTCGATGAGCACTGACACCGTCCTCGACTTCCCCTTCGACGCCCGCGGCGACCGGCTCCCCGCCGAGGTGGAGCAGCTCCGCAGCGAGCCGGTCAAGAAGGTGCGCACGATAGCCGGGGACGATGCCTGGCTCGTCTCCTCCTATCAACTGTGCAAGCAGGTCCTCGAAGATCCGCGGTTCAGCCTCAAGGACACCTCGGCCCCCGGCGTGCCCCGTCAGTACGCGCTGACGATCCCGCCCGAGGTCGTCAACAACATGGGCAACATCACCGGCGCCGGCCTGCGCAAGGCCGTGCTCAAGGCGATCAACCCCAAGGCCCCCGGCCTGAACGACTGGATGCGGGCCGAGGCCACCAAGCTCGTCGACAGCATGCTGGCCTACGGTGCGCCGGTCGACCTGCGCGGCCAGTTCACCAACCCGTACTCCGAGAACCTGCACTGCCGCATCCTCGGCATCCCGTTCGAGGACGCCCCGCGGCTGGCCGGCAGCCTCGACATCGCGTTCATGAACTCCGCCTGCCCTGTCACCGGTGCCAAGCTCAACTGGGACCGCGACATGGCGTACATGGTCGAGCGCCTCGACGACCCGGCCACGACCGGTCTGATGGCCGAGCTCGCGGCCCTGCGCGAGGACCCGGACTACGCGCACCTGACGGACGAGATGCTGGCCACCGTCGGCGTCACCTTCTTCGGTGCCGGCGTCATCTCCACCATGGGCTTCCTGACCATGGCGATCTTCTCGCTCCTGCAGAACCCCGACGTGTGGGCGCAGCTGCGCGAGAACCCGGAGAAGATCCCGACCGCGGTCGACGAGCTGCTGCGCGTCAACCTGTCCATCGCCGACGGCCTGCCCCGGCTGGCCACGGAGGACGTCCAGCTCGGTGACGTCCTGGTGAAGAAGGGCGAGCTGTGCCTCGTCCTGGTCGAGGGCGCCAACACCGACCCGTCGGTGTTCCCGGACCCGCACACGTTCGACATCGACCGGGAGAACGCCAACCAGCACCTCTCCTTCGGCGGCGGCGGCCACTACTGCCCGGCCACGGCCCTCGGCAAGCGGCACACCGAGATCGCCATCGAGGTCCTCCTGGAGAAGATGCCCAACCTGGCGCTGGCCGTGCCGGTGGACCAGCTCGTCTGGCGCACCCGCTTCATGAAGCGCATCCCGGAGCGCCTGTCCGTGCTCTGGTAGTACCGCACCACCAGTACCGCACCGTCGCCGACACGGCGCGTGTACGACGAAGGCCCCGGCCGGGGAATCCCGGCCGGGGCCTTCGCTTTGCCCGCACCACCGCCGGCCCGGCGCGTACGCCGAAGGCCCCGGCCGGGTTTCCCCGGCCGGGGCCTTCGGTCTACCGCTCAGCTGCGACGAGATCAGACGCCCGGAACCGGGTAGGTCGGGTACTCGACACCGGAGACGTGCTGGACGACCCGGATGACCTGGCAGGAGTAGCCGAACTCGTTGTCGTACCAGAGGTACAGGATCGCGTTGTCGCCGTCGACCTTGGTGGCGCCGGCGTCCACGATGGACGAGTGGCGCGAGCCCACGAAGTCCATGGAGACCGCGTCCGGGGCCGTGGTGAAGTCGATCTGGCGCTTCAGCGGCGAGTTCAGCGAGACGTCGCGGAGGTACTCGAGGACCTCTTCACGGGTGGTCTCGCGGCCCAGGCGCAGGCTCAGGATGGCGATCGAGACGTCCGGGACGGGGACGCGGATCGAGCTGCCGGTGATCGGGGCCTTGAGGTCCGGCAGCGCCTTGGCGACGGCGGAGGCGGCACCGGTCTCGGTGATGACCATGTTGAGCGGCGCGGAGCGGCCGCGGCGGTCGGCCTTGTGGTAGTTGTCCAGCAGGTTCTGGTCGTTCGTGAACGAGTGGACGGTCTCCACGTGGCCGCGCAGCACGCCGTACTCGTCGTCCATGGCCTTGAGCGGCGGGACGATCGCGTTGGTGGTGCAGGAGGCGCAGGACAGGATCTGCTCGTCCGGCTTGATGGTGTCGTGGTTGACGCCGTGGACGATGTTCGGGACGTCGCCCTTGCCCGGGGCCGTCAGGACGACCTTGTCGATGCCGGGGCGCAGGTGCTTGGAGAGGCCCTCGCGGTCCCGCCACTTGCCCGTGTTGTCGATGAGGATGGCGTCCTTGATGCCGTACGCCGTGTAGTCGACCTCGGACGGGTCGTTGGCGTAGATCACCTTGATGGAGTTGCCGTTGGCGACGATCGTGCTGTTCGCCTCGTCGACGGTGATCGTGCCGTTGAACTGGCCGTGGATCGAGTCGCGGCGCAGCAGCGAGGCGCGCTTCACGAGGTCCTGCTCGCCGCCCCCGCGGACGACGATGGCGCGCAGGCGCAGGCCGTTGCCGGAGCCGGCCTTCTCGATGAGCAGGCGGGCGACGAGGCGGCCGATGCGGCCGAAGCCGTAGAGGACGACGTCACGGCCGGTGGAGCGCTCGAGCTTGTTCTCGCCGGTGGCGCCGACGACGGCCTCGGCGGTGAACTCGGCCACCGAGAGACCACGGGCGTCGGCCTTGTACGTCGCGGCGAGCATGCCGATGTCGATCTGCGAAGGGCCGAGATCGAGCGTGGTCAGAGCCTGCAGGAACGGCAGCGTCTCGGTGACCGACAGCTCCTCGCCGTCGATCTGCCGGGCGAATCGGTGGGTCTTGAGGATGCTGACCACCGACTTGTTCACCAGCGAGCGGCTGTGAAGCAGGACCGTGACGTCCCGCTCCCGGTGCAGCTTCCCGATGATCGGGATCATCGACTCCGCGATCTCTTCGCGGTTTTTCCAGCTGCTGAACGAGTCCTCAATGACAGTCACAGGTTTATCTTTCGAGCTAGGCGGTGCTCATATGCTAACCACCCTATCCCCTGCCACTTCACGCACCCCCACCGGGCTACGCTGCGAGGTGATCGTCCAGGCATCAGGGATGGAGCAGCACATGGAGACCCGCAGCCGTACCGCGCTGGTGGAAGGCCTGATGGAGCGCTTCCCGCAGGTGCCCCGGGAGGCGGTGATCAAGGAGGACCTGCTCCGGGGCGGGATGGCCTTCGACGAGTCCGCCCTGAGCGGAACGGCCGACGGGGCTTCCGGCGACGTGAAGCCGAAGTCGTACTTCATCTTCTCGTTCGACCACCGGACCCTGCCGGAGCTCGGTGCCGCCGCGCTCAACCGTCCGCCGGAGGAGATCGTCCTCACCGGCGGCCCCTACGAGCTGCGCCGCACGGTCGTGTCCGTGCGCGTGAACCCGGACTCCCCCTACGTCGTGCGCGGTGGCGAGGACGGCTCACTGGGACTCTACCTGGACGGTGTGCGGATCGCCGACGTCGGCCTGCCCCCGATGCCGGAGTACTACCGGCACAAGCTGTCGAACGGCAAGTCGGTGATGGAGGTCGCGCCGACCATCCAGTGGGGCTACCTGATCTACCTGACGGTCTTCCGGGTGTGCCAGTACTTCGGCGCCAAGGAGGAGTGCCAGTTCTGCGACATCAACCACAACTGGCGCCAGCACAAGGCGGCGGGCCGCCCCTACACCGGCGTGAAGCCGGTCGAGGAGGTACTGGAGGCCCTGGAGATCATCGACCGGTACGACACGGCGGGCACCTCCCGGGCGTACACGCTCACCGGCGGTTCGATCACCTCGCAGGTCGGCGGCCGCGACGAGGCCGATTTCTACGGGCACTACGCGAAGGCCATCGAGGAGCGCTTCCCGGGCCGCTGGACCGGCAAGGTCGTCGCCCAGGCCCTGCCCCGCGACGCCGTGCAGCGCTTCCACGACTACGGCATCAAGATCTACCACCCGAACTTCGAGGTGTGGGACCGCCGGCTGTTCCAGCTGCACTGCCCGGGCAAGGAACGGTACGTCGGCCGCGACGAATGGCACCGCAGGATCCTGGACTCCGCCGAGGTGTTCGGCCCGCGCAATGTGATCCCGAACTTCGTGGCGGGCATCGAGATGGCCGAGCCGTTCGGCTTCACGAAGGTGAGCGAGGCCATCGAGTCGACCACCGAGGGGCTGCGGTTCTTCATGTCGAACGGCGTCGTGCCGCGCTTCACCACCTGGTGCCCCGAGCCGACGACCCCGCTGGGCAAGGCCAATCCGCTGGGCGCCCCGCTGGAGTACCACATCCGGCTGCTCGAGGCCTACCGGGCGACGCTGGAGGAGTTCGGCCTGAGCTCCCCGCCCGGCTACGGTCCGGCCGGTCCCGGGCGCGCGGTGTTCTCCGTGAGCTCGTTCATGGACAGCCTGGAGGGGCTCGAAGCCGCCGACGCCTGACACGCCCTACGCGCCGCCCCCGAGCAGGTCGCGCTGGATGCGGTGGGCGAGGGCGCGGCGCACCGAGGCCGAGGTGTCCGGATCCGGGGCCGCGGTCTTCGACGGGACGTCGAGGCCGCGGCTGATCCCGTCGTACGCGGCCCGGAAGCCGCCCGGGAGCTCGGCCGCGTGCAGCCTCAAGTCCTCCTCGACGAGGCGGCGCAGCTCGTCGACGTTCCCCGGCGTGAAGCGCTTGCGCCCCCGGGCGAGGGACTCGACGTAGCGGGTGCAGCGGGCGGCTCCCCGGCAGCTCTCGGAGATCCCCTCGGCCAGGGCCCACAGGCGCCCTTCGAGCCACGGGGCGTCGTGCTGGTCGAGCGAGAGCCCCATCGGCGGCGCCGGGTCGTCGCCGTCCTTCTGCTTCGCGACCTGCTTCGACACGGCGGGCTGGCTCATGCCGGTGAGCCGGGCGATCTTCTCCTGGGTCCAGCCCAGACCGGCCAGCACCTGGATCATGTCGGCGCGCAGCCTGCGCATCTCCTCGCCCGCGCGGATGACCTCGTTCATCTCGGCGAGCATCCGCCCGGCCTGCTCCTCGGTCAGCGCCCCGGGGTGCCGGCCGCCCATGTCTTCTCCGCCTGCCATGGCTCCCTTATACACCCCGGCACCCCTCACTCATAACCTGGTTGTATAACCGGGTTATGAGTGGCAGGATCCGGGCCATGCCCACTTTCTCCGCACCCGACGGCACCCTCCTCTCCTACCGGACGACCGGCGACGGCGACCCCGTCGTCTGCATCCCGGGAGGCCCCGCCGACTCCGCCTACCTCGGCGACCTCGGCGGCCTGTCCGCGCACCGCCGGCTGATCGTCCCGGACCTGCGCGGCACCGGCCGGTCCGCGGTCCCCGCCGACCCCTCCTCCTACCGCTGCGACCGGCTCGTCGAGGACGTCGAGGCCCTGCGCGTCCACCTGGGGCTCCCCCGGATGGACCTGCTCGCCCACTCCGCCGGCACGAACATCGCCGCCCAGTACGCGGCCCGGCACCCGGAGCGCGTCGGCAGGCTCGGCCTGATCGGCCCCAGCAGCCGGGCCGTCGGACTGGAGATCACCGGGGCTACGCGGCGCGCGTGCGCGCTGCTGCGCGAGGGCGAGCCGTGGTTCCCGGCGGCGTTCGCCGCGCTGGTCGCGCTCACCGAGGGCAGGGGCGCCGACGCGGAGGCCGTCGCACCCTTCTTCTGGGGCCGATGGGACGCCGCCGCCCGGGAGCAGCACGCCGCCGCGCAGCCGCAGAACCCGGACGCCGTGGCCGGCTTCGGGGCCGAGGGCGCCTTCGACCCGGCGGCCACGCGTGCGGGGCTCGCCGCCTTCGGCCGCTCCGTCCTGCTGCTCACCGGAGAGTTCGACCTGAACAGCCCGCCCCCGATGGCCGTCGAGTTCGCCGGGCTGTTCCCCGACGCCGCGCTCGTGGTGCAGCCGGGCGCGGGTCACTACCCCTGGATCGACGACCCCGACCGGTTCCTGGCCGCCCTCGAGGCCTTCCTGAACGCCGACGTCTCACCGTACGAGACAGTAGGGTCTCGAATCCCCTCCGCGCATAACAATCCCCGGTGAAACGGGTTTGAAAGCCGGAAGATCTCCTATCCTCCCGGCATGCCGATCTTCGGAACCCGCCGCCGCAAGCCGCGCCTCGCCCCTGAGCTCGACGACAGCCAGCTCGGCCGGGTCCTGAAGGCACTGGAAGGCAGCCCGTCCCCGGGGCTCGCGGACCTCCAGATCGCGCAGGTGGAGCAGCTGCTCGCGGAGGCGGGCACGGACTGGGACCGGCGTTCGCACCGGATGCGCGTACTGGCCCACTGCGCGGCCGACTCCAACTTCGTACGGACGTGGCCCGCCCGGCGCCCCGGCAGCGGCGACGCGCTGCTCCTGCAGGCGTGGGCGGACCTGGTCCGGGGCGCCCGCAAGGGGGATCTGGACGACGCCCAGGCGACGGTCGACACCTGTTACGACGCAGCCGACCTCCAGCCCGCCGACCCCACTCCGTGGGTGGTTCTGCTGGGGGTCCTGCGCCTGCTGCGGCGCCCCTCGCAGGAGGTGTTCCAGATATGGCAGGAGGTCCTGGCCCGCGACACCTGGAACCGCGAGGCGCACCTGCAGATGCTCGGCTACCTCTCGCCGGACGAGTGCGGCTCGCACATGCAGGTGCTCGAATTCATCGACGCCTCCCGCTCCCGGATGCCGGCGAACGCCCCCACCGCGGGCATCGAGCTGATTGCGACCGTCCGGCGGCACCACACCGGCGCCGCCGAGGACGACCTGAGCACGCTCATGGCGCGCCGGCACTGGGCCAGCGCTCCCGCCGCGCCCGTCCTGGACCGCGCGTACGCCAACTGGAAGAGCCCGGGGTTCCTGCACCACGCGGCCACCAAGGCCGATCTGAACCTGCTGGCCTTCGCCCTCGTGCAGGCCAACCGGATCCGGGACGCCGGAGAGGTGTTCCAGCTGATCGACGGCACGGTCACCGAGTGGCCGTGGCGGCTCAGCGGTGACCCGGTGCAGCAGTACGCGTACTGGCGGGACCGCGCGCAGCGCTGATCCGCGCCTTCCCGCGCCGGGCCCGGGACACCCCGTGGCCCCGCGCGGCGGCGGTCAGCCCTTCCTGACCACGCTGGACTTCAGCTGCATGTTGCCGAAGCCCTCGATCTTGCAGTCGATGTCGTGTCCGTCGACGCCGTCGACGAGGCGGATGTTGCGCACCTTCGTGCCCGCCTTGATGCCCGTCGGGTGGCCCTTCACCTTGAGGCCCTTGACGACCGTGACGGTGTCGCCGTCCGCGAGCACGTTGCCGACCGAGTCCTTGATCACCCGCTCCTCGGAGGCGGCGTCGCCGGCCCCGGCGGGGGCGGGCTGCCACTCGTGGCCGCATTCGGGGCAGACGAGCAGGGCGCCCATCTCATAGGCGTACTCGCCGGCGCATTCGGGACAGGGGGGCAAAGGGTTCTCAGTCATCCGGACAGTATATTTCCGGCCCACCCCGTTCCGTCCGACCGGGCGATCGACCGCTGACGATTCATCAGGTCAAGCGTCCCGGACTATTGACTCTGCTGTCAGCAGCCGAGATTCTCGATCGGATCCCCCACCGTGCCATCTGCCGAATGAAGACGTGATGATGACATGCACATGACCCTCCCGCGCCGCAGGCGCAAACCCCTGGCGGTCCTCTCGATCCTCCTCCTCACCGTGGTGGCCATGGTGATGGGGCCCGCGGCCACCTCCTCCGCCGATGCCGGCTGGTGGAACCCGGTCGCCCGGCCCGCGCCCGACTCCCAGATCAACGTCACGGGCGAGCCCTTCAAGGGGACCGACGCCCAGGGCCGGGTCCGCGGCTTCGTCGACGCCCACGACCACCTCATGTCCAACGAGGGCTTCGGCGGCCGGCTCATCTGCGGCAAGCCGTTCTCCGAGCAGGGCATCGCCGACGCCCTCAAGGACTGCCCCGAGCACTATCCCGACGGCACCCTGGCGATCTTCGACTTCATCACCAAGGGCGGCGACGGCAAGCACGACCCCGACGGCTGGCCCACCTTCAAGGACTGGCCCGCCCACGACTCGCTCACCCACCAGCAGAACTACTACGCCTGGGTGGAACGGGCCTGGCGCGGCGGCCAGCGGGTGCTCGTCAACGACCTCGTCACCAACGGCGTGATCTGCTCGGTCTACTTCTTCAAGGACCGCGGCTGCGACGAGATGACCGCCATCCGCCTGGAGGCGCAGAAGACGTACGAGATGCAGGCCTACATCGACAAGATGTACGGCGGCCCCGGCAAGGGCTGGTTCCGCATCGTCACCGACTCCGCGCAGGCCCGCGAGGTGATCAAGCAGGGCAAGCTCGCCGTCGTCCTGGGCGTCGAGACCTCCGAGCCCTTCGGCTGCAAGCAGATCCTGGACATCGCCCAGTGCTCCCAGGCGGACATCGACCGCGGCCTGGACGAGCTGCACAAGCTGGGCGTGCGCAGCATGTTCCTCTGCCACAAGTTCGACAACGCGCTGTGCGGGGTCCGCTTCGACCAGGGCGCCCTGGGCACCGCGATCAACGTGGGCCAGTTCCTGTCGACCGGCACCTTCTGGAAGACCGAGAAGTGCGCGGGCCCGCAGCACGACAACCCCATCGGGCTCGCGGCCGCTCCGGAGGCGCAGAAGCAGCTGCCGGCGGGCGTGGCCGTGCCCTCGTACGCGGCGGACGCGCAGTGCAACAGCCGCGGGCTGACCGAGCTCGGCGAGTACGCGGTGCGCGGCATGATGAAGCGCAAGATGATGCTGGAGATCGACCACATGGGCGTCAAGGCCGCCGGTCAGGCCTTCGACATCCTGGAGTCCGAGTCCTACCCCGGCGTGATCTCCTCGCACAGCTGGATGGACATGGACTGGACCGAGCGGGTCTACAAGCTCGGCGGGTTCATCGGCCAGTACATGGGCGGCGCCGAGGGCTTCAGCGCGGAGGCGAAGCGGACGGACGCGCTGCGCGACAAGTACAACGTCGGATACGGGTACGGCACCGACATGAACGGCGTCGGCGGCTGGCCCGGCCCGCGCGGGGCCGACACCCCCAACCCGGTGCGCTACCCCTTCCGCAGCACCGACGGCGGCTCGGTCATCGACAAGCAGACCACCGGGCAGCGCACCTGGGACCTCAACACCGACGGCGCCTCGCACTACGGCCTGGTCCCGGACTGGATCGAGGACATCCGGATCGTCGGCGGCCAGGACGTGGTCGACGACCTGTTCAAGGGCGCCGAGTCCTACCTCGGCACCTGGGGCGCCTCCGAGCGGCACAAGGCCGGCGTGAACCTCGCGGCGGGCGCTCCCGCTTCGGCCAGCTCCGCCGAGTGGAACCCGTTCGTCAGCTACGCGCCCGGCCGGGCCATGGACGGCGACCGGGGCAGCCGCTGGGCGAGCGACTGGAGCGACGACCAGTGGCTCCAGATCGATCTCGGGACCACGAACCTCGTCAAGCGGGTCACCCTCGACTGGGAGCGCGCGTACGGTAAGGGCTACCGCATCGAGGTCTCGTCCGACGGCTCGAACTGGCAGTCCGCATGGTCCACGACCACCGGTGACGGCGGCCTGGACACGGCACTGTTCGACGGGGTCTCGGCCCGGTACGTACGCGTCCACGGGGTGCAGCGCGGCACCAAGTGGGGCTACTCCCTCTACGAGGTCGGCGTGTACAGCAGCTGACCCGTACGGGAGCACGGGAACACGGGAACACCCCGGGGCCGGCCGGATCAGGACCGATGTCCTGATCCGGCCAGCCCCGTCACCAGAACCGGAGGGACCCGATGGCACGGATGCCGTCCGCCGAGCGCCGCCGGCAGCTGACCGAGGCCGCGATCCGCGCCATGACCCGCGACGGCGTCGCCCGGACGACGACCCGGTCCATCGCCGCGGAGGCCGGCGTGTCGCTCAGCGTCTTCCACTACTGCTTCGACTCCAAGCAGGCCCTGCTCGAATCCGTGATGAGGGCGATCACCGACGAGTACATCACCATGGTGCGGCAGGCGATCCAGCCGAAGGCCACCGTCCGGGAGACCGTCCGGGCCGGGTTCCGGGCGTACTGGGACCACGTGGCCGCCCATCCCGGCACGCACATGCTCACCTACGAGCTCACCCAGTACGCCTTGCGCCAGCCCGGCTTCGAGCATCTGGCGAGGCGGCAGTACGAGCTGTACTCCGAGACCTACGCCGAGCTCATCGAACAGCTCCGGGACAGCGTCGAGTTCGAGCTGAGCATCCCGGTGCCCGCGCTGGCCCGCTACCTGGCCGCGATGACCGACGGGCTGACCCTGAACTTCCTCGTGCTCGGCGACGACAAGGCCGCGGCCGAGATCCTCGACACGATGACCGAGCACGTGGCCGCCCTCGTCAGCCACGACGGCGGGACGCCCGGGGACGGGGAACCCGCTCAGAGCCTCCTGCGCGCCGGGACCACGCAGCGCCGGTAGAGCAGCTCCCGCAGGACGTCGTCGCCGCCCTCGACCAGCGAGATGTAGCGCATGTCGCGCAGCAGCCCGCCGATCGGCGAGTCGTCGGTGTAGCCGAGCCCGCCGAACATCTCCGAACCGGTGGAGGCGATCCGCCACCCCGTCTGGCCGCAGAACATCTTCGCGGCCACCGCGGAGCGCAGGGCGCCCCGGCCGAGCAGCTCGTCCGGCCCGTCGGGCAGGGCGGCCAGGGCGTCGAACTCGGCCGCCGCTGCCAGGCACTGGTTGCGCATGACCTCGATCCACATCTCCATCTGGCCCAGCTTGGCCGCGAAGACGGGCGAGTCGAGCAGCCTCTCGCCGCGCAGCCGCTTGGTCCGGGCGTACTCCATGCACAGGTCGCGGATCCGCCGGGCGATGCCGACGCCGGTGGCCGCGATCAGCGTACGGCTGGTGTTGAGGCCGACCTCCAGGAGCAGCAGGCCCGGGCCGCGCAGCGCGTTGGAGGCCGGGACGCGGCAGTTCTCGAAGGACACCTGGTAGGTGCCGGCCGAGCCGAGGCCGAGCGTCTCCCAGCGCCGGTCGATGCGGACCCCGGGGGTGTCGCGGGGCACGACGACCGCGAGGTGTTCGAGGGGGTTCTCCGCGGACACCGCGACCACGACGAGGAACTCGGCGAAGTCCGCGTTGGTCGCGAACATCTTCTCCCCGTCGAGCACCAGGTGGTCGCCCCGGCGGGCGGCGCGGGTGGTGATGTGGGTGAGCTCGCTGCCCGCGGCCCGCTCGCTGCCGAGGGTGGCCGAGAAGCCGCCGGCGGCCCCGGCCTTGCCGAGGGTGCGCTCCTTGAGTTCCTCGGTGCCGTAGAGCGAGACCATCGTGGAGCCGAGGACCGAGATGAACAGGGTGAAGGCCGAGCCCGCATCCCCGTAGGAGAGTTCGGAGACGACGTCCACGCTGTCGGCGAGGGAGACGCCCCGGCCGCCGTAGGCCTCGGGGAGCCACCAGTTGGCGAGGCCCCGGGTGTGGAAGGCGCGCTGGGCGGGGGTGGGCAGGGACCCCTGTTTGTCGGCCGGATCCCGCCGGGCGATCAGTTCCTGAGCGGCGTACTCTCGTACGCTGTCCAGGAACTGATCATGCGTCACTCGCATGTCGCGCCGAGCCGCTGCGGCCGCCGCCACCTCGTGGTAGCCGCTGCCGAATTGGCATCCTCCCCCGGTTGAATCCGAGAGACTCCCAGTCGAGTTAAAGTCCGGCCCGCTGGGTGGTTGACGCTTCACAGCCTGCCCAACGGCTAGGGCTCCACGTCCTGCAACCGCCTGCCCGGCGGTCGTACTTCTGATGGCGCCAGCTTGCATATCTCTGACGTCAGAACAGATCATAGCGCCAGCTAGACGCTCCGCATCTCGCGGATCGTTCCGGTCGGTGCAGGAGACCGTCATGCTGAAGCCGCTGTGCGGCACGCCGGTCTCCGGGAAGACGGAGAGGTCGGTGTGCAGGGTGGCGTCCATCGGCATGTAGCGGAAGATCCCGAGGAGTTCGCGCTCGCGGGCGGTGGCGTGGTAAAGGATCTCCAGGGCGGTGGGCGGGTGGACCGCGACGACGGCCTTGTCGAAGGCGTGTGTCCGGCCGGCCGCGTCGCGGACCAGGACCCCGTCGGCGGTCCGGCGGACCTCCCGGACCCGGCTCGAGGTGTGCACGGCGGTGAGCCGCGCGGCGATCTTGTCGAGGTAGGCGCGGCTGCCGCCGGCGACGACCCGCCAGGTGGAGAAGGCGTCCGGGTTGAGCAGCCCGTACTTGCGCATGGTGCTGAGCAGGAACTCCAGCGACATCGCGTGGACGCTGCCGGGGCCGTTCAGCCACCAGGGGCCGACGCGCGGGTAGACGAAGTGCTGGAAGAAGTAGTCGGAGTAGTCCTTCTTCGCGAGGAACTCGCCGACGCTCATCGTGGTGGTCTCGCCCGACTCCACGGCGGCGACCAGGTCGGCCGGGAAGCGCTCCAGTTCGGCGGTGAACCGGCCCCAGACCTCGGGGTCCACACCGTCCGGGCGGGCTGCGACGACCCCATCGCCGAAGGGGGTGCTGCCCATGTGGGTGAAGCCGCAGCCGGTGCACACGACGTCGATGGCGATGTTCGCCGGGCGGCTGGCGACCTCCAGCTCGCCGAACAGCCTCTTGATGTTCGGGTAGGTCTCGTCGTAGGCCATGAAGGCCACGTCGACCGGGATCGTGACGTCGGCCGACAGGACGGCGTCCTGGGTGTTCGCGTTGCCGCCGAGGTAGTCGTTGGCCTCGAAGACCGTGACGTCGTGGGTGCGTTGCAGCAGGTACGCCGCCGTCATTCCGGATACGCCCGCGCCGATCACGGCGACCGTCGGCCTGCTCATGGAATCTCCTCGGTTCGTCATCGGCGGACCCGGCCGAGCATGTGGGCGGCGGGCGATTCGGGGTCGGTGCCGGTGTAGAACTCCGTGTAGAGGCGCACCCAGTCCTCCGCAGTGATCAGCCGGTCCCCGTCCCGGTCGGCGTACCGGAAGGCCGCGATCGAGAACTCCTCCGGCACGGCGAACACCGCGCGCATCACGGAGGCGAACTCGCCCTCGCTGACGAGCCCGTCGCGGTCCCGGTCGAAGACCCGGTAGCAGAGCGTTCCGTGGTGCAGGATCGCGGCGACCCCCGGGTCGCCCGGGTCGGCGAACATCGGGGCCATCCGGGCCAGGATCTCGGGGACGCCGGCACCCTCCTTGTCGTGGACGCCGCGCGGCGAGACCGCCTTGTCCCAGACCTCCCTGAGGGAGGTGCGCAGCTGGACGGCGAGGTCGGAGTCGCCGGTGACCTTCGCGGCTGCGGCCCAGCGGTCGGCGGCCATCGCGAGGTCGTCGCGGTGGACGACGTCGTCGCGGTCCAGGTCGAAGCAGCGGACCCACTGGAGCACCTTGCGGCCGGCGAACGCCGCTGCCTCTGCCGCTGTGGCGGCCGGGTCGGGATGGGCTGAGGTCGGGCCGGTGGTCATGGGCTGAGGCCTTTCGGTGCGGATGGCCGTACGGATGGAGGTGCCGGCGGGATCGGTGGCGGTGACGGGTGCGGACGCGGGTACCGGTGCGGGGCGGGGTACGGGTGGGGCGGCCTGGGCGGCGGCAGCCGGGGCCGCCGCCGCCCAGGCGCGGGAGACGTCGGTGCCCATGACCGACAGGCCCGCCAGGACCTCGGGCTGCCAGGGGGCGGGGCCGATCTCGCCCGCTCCTCCCGGGGTGGCGTTGGCCCAGGTCTGCTCGCCGGTGGCGACGAGCTGTTCGCCGTCGGCGGTGTGCCGGTGGATGGTGAACTTCCCGTACATGAAGTGCATCCGCACCCAGGGGATGGTCATCCGGACGGTGATCCGGTCGTTGGCCCACATCTCCCCGAGGTAGTCGAGGTGGACCGAGTCCGTGAGCATCAGGGTCTTCCCGGTCATGAGTCCGTCCATGTACTCGGGGAAGGCCTCGAAGGCCCACTGCTCGCGGCAGTGGCCGATCCAGTTGAGGAGTTCGGCGTAGTAGACGATGCCGGCGGCGCTGGTGTCCCCGAACATCACGACGTGTGACCACTCGTAGTACGGCAGCCCCTCGCTCGCCTCGGTCGGAGCGTGCAGGGCTTCGGTCATGGTGGTGGTTCCTCCGACGGGGGCGGGCGGGGCGAGCGGACGTCCGTAGCCGACGGTCTCCAGTCCGTGCAGGCCGATCAGGACCCGGCCGCCGGGGCCCGCCGCCGTGTACGCGTCCTCGGCGTAGTCCCGGTGCAGCAGCACTCCGGCGGGGTGGCGGGCGCCGAGCTCCGCGTCGGATCCCGGCTGGTAGAGGTCGATCCGGGCGATGCGGACGGGGGCCGTCAGCTGGACGGTGTCGTCGTGGAGCGGGAAGAGGCTGAGCCGGAACATCGCGTCGAGCAGCAGGACGGGGACCGCCGTGTGGCTGATCGCGTCGAGCGGTGCGGGCACGGCCTGCCAGCGGGCCCGGGCCTCCCGTTCGCCCCAGGCCAGGTCGACCACGTTGCGGAACACCCCGGTGAGCTGGACCTCGGCGCCCGGCCAGGCGTACGGGTCGGTGAGGTGGTGCGCCGGCCCCGGATCCGCCGCGCCCCCGGTCAGCGGGCGCGGGCGCGGGGTGCCGGTGAGCACGGTCATCCGGGCGTGGCGGCGGTCGGGCCGGACCACCCGGCCGGCGCGGTCGGTGACGTCGGACAGCACCTCCACCTCGACCCGGCCGTCGGCTCCCCCGCCGGATCCCGACACGGCCTCCGCCCGGATCCGGTACTTGGTGGGGCCCCCGGCGGTGCGCGGATCGGCCCATACGAACTCCTCGAAGGCGATGTCGCACAGTCCGAGCACCGCTTCCCCGGGGAGCAGCCGGCCCGCCGCCTCGACGGCCAGCGCGACCATCGCCGCTCCGGGCAGCGCGGGACGCCCGTCGAGCAGGTGCTCCGTCAGATAGCGGTCCCGGACGGGGTCCACGGCCCACTGCCACTCCGTCCGCCGCCCGGAGCTCCGTACGGGTTCACCGAGCAGCGGCCGCTGCGCGGGGGCCACGGCGGCGGGCACGGCTGCCTCCTCGAGCTGGTCCGCGCTGACGTAGACGGGCGCGGGCTCGGCGGGGCGGCCCGCCGCGAGCTCGGCGAGGAAGTGGGCGGTGCCCACGGCGTCGCTGAAGCCGGCCTCGATGCCGTTGGCCGCGAGCCGCTCGCGGGCCAGCGGGCCGCCCGCCGAGCCGCTCTCCTCCCACAGCCCCCAGCCGAGGGTGAGTTCCGTACCGCCGCGCACCCGGCTCTCGTACCGGGCCGCGGCAGCGAGGAACTCGTTGGCGGCGGCGTAGTCGGTCTCGCCGTGCAGTCCGAGGGCGGTGACGGCGGAGCCGAAGTTGACCCAGATGCGGGGCTGTTGGCCGGCGAAGGCCGCCCGCAGGTTGCGGTAGGCCCCGACCTTCGCGGCCAGGCAGCCGCGGAAGCCCTCCAGGGACTTGCGGGGCAGGGTCGCGGACTCCTGGAAGCGGGCGGTGTGCAGCAGCAGGTCGACGGGGCGGCCGCCCTCGGTCCGGATCCGTTTGACGGCGTCCTCCACCTGGGAGGGGTCGCCCACGTCGCAGGGCAGGTAGTGGACCTCGTCCACCCCGCACAGCAGCCGCAGTTCGCGAAGGTTGCGGGAGATCTCGCGGGCCCGCCAGTACCGCTCGAAGCGGCGGCCCAGCTCGGCGGGGCGCTCCCCCGCCCGGCGCCCCTCCAGGAGGAAGCGGTGGCGCAGCCGCTCCTGGTCGGCCTCGGCCGCGCCCTGGATCTCGGGCGGTGCCTCGGCGGGGTCGGTCCGGCCCAGGATCCAGAGGGTGGGCCGGGTGTGCCGGGCCAGTTCGCGCAGCAGGACGGCGGTGATCCCGCGTCCGCCGCCGGCCGCGACGATCACCGGCCGCTCGCCGAGGGCGGCGGCCGTGGCGCGCTCCCCCGCCGGGGGGAGCGGCTGCGGGGCGACCTCCTCGGTGTAGCGCAGCCCGGCCCGGTGGTAGACGACGGTGCGGTCCCGCTCGGCACGGGCCTCCGCGGCGAACTCGGCGAGCGCCGCCTCGGGGCCGGAGTCGGTGACGAGGGCGCAGACCCGGCTGCGGGGCAGTTCCTGGGCGAGGCTCCGGAAGAACCCGGTGAACAGGGCGGTCTCCGGTCGCGGCAGGCAGCCGGTGAGCGGGTCCAGCAGCACGGCGGCCGCGCTGCCCTGCCCGGCGCCGATCCGCTCGTGCAGCCGCTGGAGGCAGAGCGCGGTCAGTTCCAGCAGCCGGGTGAGCTCGGGGGACTCCTCGCGCCAGTCGCGGCCGGTGTCCTCGATCCGGGCCAGCACCCGCAGGTGGGGGGTCTGCCCGGCGAGCCGGTCCAGCAACGGCGCGAGGGCGGCCTCGTCGTCCACGTCGGTGACCACCTCGGCCAGCCGGGGATCGGTGGCCGGATCGGTGCTGATCAGGAGCGCTCCGCTGGTTTGGGTCCGCCCGGCGAGCTCGTCAACGAGCCGGGCGGACCCGACCAGCACCACACCGCGATGCGGCACACCGGCGGGCGAGCCGAAGGTGTCCGGCTCCACCGGGTCGAGTCCCTGAGGGTGGGGACTCGCGGGTGCGGTGGCGTCGGTGCGTCGCAGGGCGGTGGCCCAGCGGCGGGTGCTGGCGGTCTGGGGGGAGGCCTCCTCGGCCTCCGGTCGGGGGGCGGGCGCCGGTGCGGGGGCGAGGGCGCCGCGCAGCAGGTCGACGGCGCCCTGCGCCCCGTAGTAGTCGAGGGCGCCCTGGTCTTGCGGCGCGCGGGCCGGCGCCTCGTCCGTGCGGGCGAGGACGGGCCAGCCGCGTTCGCGGGCCGTGGACTCCCGGGTGAGCGCGAGCAGGAACGCCCCTTCGGCGAGCCGTCCTTCGGGCCGGCCGGTGGTCCACACGGCCTCCTGCTCGGCGTTCCCGTTCAGGGCGAGCAGCAGCACGAGGTCGAGGCGGCCGTCTGCCAGGTAGCGGCGGGCGGTGCGCAGTGCCGTGCGCGCCGACTCCGGCCCGCTGTCGATCGTCATCGTCGGGCCGTGGACGTCCCAGCGGTTGGCGATGCGGTTGACGGCGAGGCTGGGGGTGCTGCCGACGAAGCTGTCCTCGGTGATCGCCTGGCGGTCCCGTACGGATTCCAGGTAGCCGTCGAGGGCCGCGCGGTCCTCACCCCCGGTGAAGAGGGCCTCGAGCTCGGCGGAGCCGGACCGCAGCATCGTGTCGTGCAGGGTGCGGGTGATCCCTGACTGCGCGCCGATGACGCCGGTGGTGTCCCGTAGCCCGTCCCAGAGTTCGCCGTGCTCGGCGACGAAGCGGCCGGCCACGTCGAGGGCCAGCAGCTGGCCGCGGTCCATGATGTCGGTGACCACCGGGGAGAGCCGGGTGACGGGGATCGGCGGTGCCTCGTACGAGGCTCCGAAGGCGGGGCGGGGGTCGTCGGTTCCGGTGCGCAGCCAGTGCGCGAGCCGTTCCGGGGTGCTCTCCCCGGGGACCCGGCCGCTCCAGGCGACCAGGACCATGGGGTCCGCGTCGCGGGCCGGCGCGGGGGCGGCGGATGTCCCGTCCGGCAGCCGGTCGTGGACCACGACGTGCCCGTTCACCCCGCCGAGGCCCAGGCTGGACACCCCGGCCGTACGCGGGCGGTCGGCGCGCGGCGGCCAGGGCAGCGCGGTGCGCGGGATGCGCAGGGAGGTGCCCGCGAGGGCGGGGGCGGGGGTGGTGAAGCGCTGCTGGGCCGGGATGGTGCCGTGCTCCATGGCCAGCAGGGCGTGGATGACCGACACCGTGCCGGAGACCCATCCGGTGTGGCCGACCAGGGGCTTGTTGCTGGAGCAGAGCAGTTCGCGGGAGTCGGCCTCGCCGGACAGCACCTCGATCTCGGCGGCGTCCCCGGCGCGGGTGCCGGTGCCGTGGGCGACGACCCAGTCCACGCCGGTCCCGTCGAGCCCGGCGTCGTGCCGGCCGCGCCGGATCGCGAGGCGGACCCCGGTGGGGTTGGGGGCGGCGATGGCCCGGCCCTTGCCGTCCACGGACAGGCCGGGCCGGCTCAGGAAACCGAGGATCCGGTCGCCGTCGGCCCGCGCCTTCTCCGGCCGCTTGAGGGCGAGGATGCCCGCTCCGTCGGAGAACACGGTGCCGTTCGCGTCGGCGTCGAAGGCCCGGACGTCCGCGGTGGGCGAGCCGCCGCCGAACTTGTCGGCGGTCAGCGACATGGAGCGGTTGACGGCGTTGAACCCGCCGCAGAACACCACGTCGCAGGTGCCCTCGTACAGGGCCTGGATGCCGAGGTCGACGGCGTAGAGGGAAGAGGCGCAGGCCGCGCCGAGGGTCAGCCAGTCGGTGTCCTCGGGGAGCACTCCCTCGAAGGCGCGGCGCACGATCTCGTGCGGCAGCCCGTGGCGCAGGTCCTCGGGGGTGCAGCGGAAGCGGGCGGCGAGCAGGGCGCGCAGCCGGCTCTCGTGCCGCGTCCGGGAAGGTTCGTCGTCAGCCAGGCGCCGGGACAGCTCGTGGGAGACGGAGGCGGTGAGCAGGCCGTCCTCCAGCACCTGCGAGCCGCCCGTCCAGGCCCCCGCGTAGAAGCCGGGGCGGTCGCCCTCGTGCAGCGCCGTGGTGTCCAGTGCCTGGAGCAGGCTGTGCCGCAGCCACAGCGTCTCTCCGTCGCTCTCCTGCCAGCGCCCCTGCTCCTGCTCCGCCGCGATCCGCCCGTGCGGGCGGAACCCGCGGATGAAGCCGCCCTTGCGGCCCCGGATCCGGTCCGGGACGTCCTGGCCGCCGGGGTGGTGGATCGCGTCGATGTCGAAGCGCTGAGGGAGCCCGATCTGCGAGGTCTCCTGCTGGAGGGCGGACCACAGCTCGGCGGCGGAGTTGACCCCGGGGACGGCGAGTCCGTAGCCGACCACCGCGACGGGGCTCTGCGCGCCCGGCCGGCGACCGGTCATCGGGAGGCCGCCAGCTCGCGCAGCAGACCGGCCATCTCGGCGACGGTGCGGTACTTGAAGATCTGCACGCTCTCGTCCGGGTTCGGCAGGTCGAAGGTGTTGAGGAGCTGCACGAACACGTTGGTGCGCTGGAGGGAGGAGATGCCCAGCTCGCCTTCGAGCTCGGTGTCGTCCTCGACCATCTCCGCCGGGAAGCGCAGGGCCTCGGCGTAGGCCTGGCGTACGCGGTCGCGCAGTGCGGCCTCGGCGGGCAGCCCGTCGGGAGCGGGTGCGGGTACGGGTGCGGGTGCCGGGTCGTGCGTGCGTACGGGCTCGGGCACGCCGGGTGCCACGGGAGCCGCGGGCTCGGCGGGCTCGGCGGGCGCGGGCACGGGCACGGCCACCGCGACGGGTGCCACCTCGGCCGACGGGCCGGCGGCCTCGACGGTGAGCAGGGACTCGCCCGGCCACCCCTCCGCGTGCTCCGCGGCGAGGGTCCGGATCAGCTGTGGTACGGCCCGGGCCTGGGCTCGGCCGGTGAGCAGCGCCACCGCGTCGGCGGCGGCGGGCAGGGCCTGCGGTACGAGTTCGGTCAGCACCTGGCGGGCCCCGCACTCGACGAACAGCCGGGCCCCGTCGTCGTAGAGGACCCGCAGCGACCGGCGGTAGTGGACGGGCAGGACCAGCGTGCCCGCCAGCAGGTCGCGGGCGTCGTCGGCGGTGGCCATCACCCGCTGGAGCTGCGGGGAGTAGACCTCGCGGCGCGGCGCTCCCACGGGGAAGCTGCGGATGCGGTCGGTGAGCCGCCGGGCCGCGCCGCCCAGGATCGGGTTGTGGTAGCCGGACGGGATCTTCAGCCGGTGGGCCTTGATCTCCAGGGCGGCTGCCGCGTCTTCGAGCTTGTCGAGGGCGGGGAGCAGGCCCGAGACGACGACCTGATCGGGGCCGTTGTCCACGGCGAGGGCGAGCGAGCTGTCGCCGACGGCCTCGATCAGCCGGGCCACCCGCCGGGCCGGGGCGTTCAGGGCCACCATCGCGCTGGCCGGCAGACCGCTGCCGTCCACGGCCAGGGTGCGCTCGCACAGCACGCGGGCCGCGTCCTCGACGGTCATGGAGCCCGCCACGACCATCGCGGTGACCTCGCCGCCGCTGTGTCCGACGAGGACGTCGCCGGGGACCCCGGCATCGATCAGCAGCTCGGACAGGACGAGGGAGGTGGCGAAGAACCCGAGCCAGAGGTGGCCGGGGGTCTGCGGCTCGTTCTCGTCGGCCGGGCCGAGCAGGAGGGGGGAGACGGGGCCCCAGCCGTACTCCTCGCTGACGGCGTCGATGGTCTTCAGGAGGGACATCTGCTGCGAGCCCGGGTCCACGAGCTGTCCCAGCGCACCCGCCACGTGGGAACTCGGCCCCGGGAACATCCAGACTGCCTTGGTCATCTCCGCCACCCATTCCTTCGAAGTCGATCTCGCCCAACTGCCCTCATGCAACTACGGGTTCGGGCCATCCGGTACGGATCCGGGGGGTGGTCGGGGTGGAACGCGTTGCGCGGTTGCGCCCTTGTGAATCCGGGTTCACAAGGGCACGAGGTCGCGCCGTCCGCGACGGGTGCCGGGCGCGACGCCCGTGTGATCCGGCCTCGGGCGGGACCACGATGGGGCGGGTCCGCACCCCGCATCACTGGAGGCGAGAAACGTGCACACAGACCCCCTCGACGGCACCACGATCCCCGCCCTGCTCGTCGGCGGCCCGCGGGAACTCCCGCCGGTGACCCGGCTGCGGGCGGGCGCGGTGCCGGAGAAGGTGACCGTCCGACACTGGGGCCGCCACGAACACTTCCTGTTCACCGGGCGGTACACGGAGGTCGAGGGCGCGCGGGCCGCGCTCTTCGAATGGAGCTACAGCACCAAGATCGCCGAATAGCCGGGCCCGCGGCCCGCCGCCCGGTGGCCCTCTAGAGGGGGGCCACCAGGCGGGCCTGGTCGAACAGCTGGCTGACCCTGCGCTGGCGGTGGTGCGGCCGCAGCATGCCGCGCATGGCCGACACCCGGGCGGCGACCTTGGCCGAGTGCAGGGCGGGAACGTCGTCGAGGAAGGCGGCCCAGTCCGCCGCCGCGGCCTCCACGTGCCCCTGGCGCAGCCGGAGTTCGGCGATGCCGCTCCGGCTCAGCGCGCGGGCCCGGCGCTCGCCCGGATCCCGGTGCTGGAGCGAGGACGACATCAGCGCGAGCGCCCCGGGGATGTCCCCCAGCGCCGCCAGCGCCTGCCCGCTCTGGTACTCGAACGCGGCGCGCGGGTAGCCGGTGAACGGGCCCCGGTCCGCGTCCTGGTCCATCAGCCGCTCGGAGGTGTGCAGCGCCGCCAGGGCGGTGTGCCGGTCCCCCGTCTGCGCCGCGGCCACCGCGTGCTGCGCGTGGGCGTACGCCTGCACGAACGGCGCCGTCCTCGACCGGGCGTCCGCGACCGCCGCCTCGGCCAGCCGCAGCGAGGCCGTGAAGTGCCTCAACTGGCCGGCCTGCGTGCTCATCGCCCGCTTCGCCACCGTGAGGGCGAGGGCGTCGTTCGCCTCGGCCGCGAGGTGGACCGCGATGCGGTAGTAGTGCTGGGCGGTGGCCTCCGCCCCGGAGTCGGAGCACATGTGGCCGGCCAGGATGGCCAGTTGCGCGGCCCCGGCGAGCAGGCCGCAGCGGTGCGGACCGGGGCGGGCGGAACTGAGCCAGGCCGTCACGTCGTCGGCGAGGTACGCGACGAGCGCGCTGCGCGCGTGCCCGCCGCCGTGCGAGGACAGGCTGGAGGCGAAGACCTCCGCCATCGAGCGCAGGGCCTCGATCCTGGTGCGCGCCTGCCGGTCGTCCGGCGGGCCGTCGCCGCCCGCGGGGGCACGTCCGTCGACGGGGACCACGTCCGGCGGCAGGGCCAGCCCGGTCGAGCTGAACAGTGCCGCGTCGAGCAAGGCCCGCCGGGCGGGGTCGAGTTCGGCCCGCGTGAGCTGGGCGAGTTTACGTACGGCGCCCATGTGCCAGGGCGATCCGGGCAGCGGGTCGGGGGCGTCCGCGGGCGAGTGGGACAGGCCCGCGTCGGCCAGGCCGAGCGGTCTGCCGAGCCGCCGGGACAGCGCCTCCAGCAGTGCTCCCGCCGCCTGCCCCCGCGGTCTGCTGCCGGCCAGCCAACGGGCCACCGTGGAGCGGTCGCAGCTCAGCGGATGCCCGGATTCGGCCCCTGCTTTCCGTACCGCGTTGGCGAGTTGCTGCCCGCTCCAGCCCGCCTCCTCCAGCAGGCCGCGCAGTCGTCGGTTCGGCACATGGTGGCTTGCCACGTTCATCCCCCTCGGGTCCACGGCACCGGAAGCGTCCGGTGTCCCCCGCCGGTGCCCCTCGCCCTGAGCTTCACCCGGGGGCGGGACGAGGCGCAAGCAATTACGGAATGGGCTATAGCCGGATATGGAAGACGCGTTCACAAGCGCGCGAAGTCGCACCGCGCGCAGCGCCGTTGGCCGGAGCGGACCAGGCTCAGGACCGGTGCAGCAGCGTGGTCAGCACCTCGTGGAGGACGGCCTCCGGGTCCTCCACGGCCTGCGGCCACCGCCAGGCCACGAACCCGTCGGGCCGTACGAGGACGGCCCCGGCCGGCGTGGTGCCGTGCGCCTGCGCCCAGTCGGCGTCCTCCCGCGGGGACAGATCGGCCCCGGCACCGCCGCCGATCGCGTAGCCGACCAGGTCCACGCCCAGTTGCCCGGCCACGGACCTCGCCGCGTCCCGCCAGGGCGTGCCCTCGGAGCTGAGCAGCACGAAGGACCGCTCGTACAGGTCCACGGTGGACAGCGGCTCCGGCTCCGGCTCCGGCCCTGCGGCGGGGCGGCCCAGCCACATGTGCGGGGCCCGCGTGCCCGGATCGCCGGCCGGCCGCATCCGCTCGGGTACCACGGGCTGGTCGTGGTCGGCGCCCAGGACCGCGCCCCGGTGGTACCGGTAGCCCATGGCCACGGCCAGGACCCCGCTCTGCCGTCCACCGCCGCCTGGGGTGGTCGTGCCGGGGTCGGGCTCGTAGCCGGGGTGGCTGTGCTCCGCCGAGCGGGCCGAGGCGCGGGCGCTCGTCGCCCGCGCCACCGGCAGCCGCTCGGTCTCGTAGCTCTCCAGCAGTCGCGGCCCCGCCGAGCCCTTCAGTACCGCGGCGAGCTTCCAGGCCAGGTTGTGCGCGTCCTGGATCCCGGTGTTCGAGCCGAACGCGCCGGTGGGGGACATCTCGTGGGCGGAGTCCCCGGCGAGGAAGACCCGTCCGGCCGCGTACCGCTCGGCGACCCGTTCGGCGGCGTGCCACTGGGCCTTCCCCGTGATCCGCACGTCCAGGCGGGGCGCGCCGACGGCCCGCCGGATGTGCTCGGCGCAGCGCTCGTCGGTGAAGTCCTCCAGGGTCTCGCCCCGGTCGGGGTGGAACGGCGCGTGGAAGACCCAGCGCTCGGCGTTGTCCACGGGCAGCAGGGCCCCGTCCGCGTCGGGCCCGGTCAGGTAGCAGACGATGAACCGCCGGTCGCCGACCACGTCCGCGAGGTCGCGCGACCGGAAGGTGACGCTGACGTTGTGGAACAGGTCGCCGGGACCGGTCTGCCCGATGCCGAGCTGTTCCCGTACGGGGCTGCGCGGTCCGTCCGCGGCGACGAGGTAGTCGGCGCGGACCGTGGTGTGCTCCCCGGTGTCCAGGCTCTTCAGTACGGCGTTCACCCCCGTCGCGTCCTGGTCGAAGGAGAGCATCTCGGTGGAGAACCGCAGGTCGGCGCCGAGCGAGGGAGTCACGGACATCAGCACGGGCTCGATGTCGTTCTGGCTGCACAGGCACCACGCCGCCGGGCTGAAGCGGGCCAGCGCGCCGCCGGGGTCGATCTCCTCGAACAGCCATTCCTGGTCGTCGCCGGTCAGCGAGCCGCCCTGCAGGATGCCGTGGTTGTCCGCCAGGACGCTCGCCGCCGCCCGGATCCGGTCCTCGACGCCCGCGACCCGGAACAGCTCCATGGTCCGTACGTTGATGCCGCGTCCGCGCGGGTGGGTCGAGGTGCCGGCGTGCTTCTCGACGAGCGCGTGGCCGATGCCGTGCCGGCCGAGGAACAGCGACGTACTCAGTCCCACGAGCGAGCCGCCCACGATGAGGACGGGGACGCGGAGGTCGACGTTTTCCTTCATGGCTCACCAATGCCCTGCCCAAAGACCGTTCGCTCGCCCGTTCACCCGCTTGGTTCTCCCCTCTCGCGCCGGTGGATTTACGGGACAACGATCGGTTCGGGTGGCGCCGCCGTGGCGACCGCGACCGACGTCCCGAAGGAGTGTGAACGATGACAACCTTGTCGGAACGGATATCCCAGTCCGCCTTCGACGGCTCGAGACTTCGGGTCGTGCTGCTGCTGGATCTGTACGACGGCGCTCAGAACCGCTTCCTGGAGGTGTACGAGCATCTGCGCAAGCAGGTGTCCTCCGTCCCCGGGCACATCAGCGACGAGCTCTGCCAGTCGATCGAGAACCCCTCGCAGTGGCTGATCACCAGTGAGTGGGAGAGCGCGACGCGCTTCCTGGCCTGGGTGAACAGCGAGGAGCACGTCGCGTCGGTGCAGCCGCTGCACGGCTGCGTACGGGACACCCGCTCGCTGCGCTTCAGCGTCATGCGCGAGGCCGGCAAGGACTCCGCTCCCCCGGTCTCCGCCGCGCCCCGGCGCGGGGACGGCGTGGTGCGCCACGCCCTCACCTTCACCGTCAAACCGGGCAGCGAGCCCGTGGTCGCCGAACTGCTCGCCGCGTACGCCTCCCCGCAGGCCCGGGTCGACGAGAACACCCGGCTGCGCCGCACCTCCCTGTTCATGCACGGCAACCGTGTCGTCCGGGCGATCGAGGTCGAGGGCGACCTGCTCGCGGCGCTGCGCCACGTGGCCCGGCAGCCCGAGGTCAGGGCCCTGGAGGAGGCCATCAACCCGTACCTGGAGATGGACCGGGACCTCGACGACCCGGGGTCGGCCCGGATGTTCTTCACCCGGGCGGCCCTCCCGGCCGTGCACCACGTGGCGGCCGGCCCGCGCGGGAGCGCCGACGCCCGGCGGCACGCCCTCTGCTATCCCGCGAAGGACGGCTGCGGAACGGCGCTCGCCCGGCTGCTCGCGCGCCAGGACGAGGCGGCGGTGGACGATCCGACGAGCCCCGTCGAGTCCAGCACCGTCTTCCAGCGCGACGACCTCGTCATCCGGCTCCTGGACGTGCGCGGCCCGCTCGACGCCCGTCCGGCCCTGGCGGCCGGCTTCGAGGGCGGCCACAAGGCGGCCGTACTGGCCCGGCTGCTCGACAGCGCCAAGGACGGGGTCCCCACCAGCGACCAGGAGATCGCGCGCTTCCTCGCGCGCTCCGAAATGCGCCTGATCACCGACCGGCGCCAGCCGGCCCGAGCCTGAGGAGTTGTCCGTCATGACCGATCGACTGACCATGGAAGAGCTGGCCGCCCTGATGAAGAAGGGCGCCGGCGTCACCGTCGACGCCCGCGACATGGCGAGCCGTCCCGACTCGGGGTTCGACGAGTGGGGCCTGGACTCCCTGGGCCTGCTGGGCATCGTCGGCGAACTGGAGAACCGGCACAGCCGGCCCCTGCCGCCCGACGCGGACCGGTGCAAGTCGCCGCAGGAGTTCCTCGACCTCGTCAACGGCGCCCTGATGACGGGTACCTGACCCGCCCGCACCGACGCCCCGAGACCGGCCCCGTGCCGGTCCCGGGGCGTTTTCCGGCGCTCATCCGGGCACGGTGGACTCGAATGCGTGCAGGTACGCGTTGACCGGGCGGACCGATCCGACGAGCAGACCCGCGTCCGCCATCCGGGTGCGCAGGCTCTGCTCCGTGTGCTTCGCCCCGCCGACGTTGAGCAGCAGGAGCAGGTCCATCGCCGTCGTGAACTTCATCGACGGGGTGTCGTCGACGAGGTTCTCGATGACGACCACCCGGGCCCCGGGCCGGGCGGCCGCCATCACGTTGCGCAGGGTCCGGCGGGTGCTGTCGTCGTCCCACTCCAGGATGTTCTTGATGATGTACAGGTCGGCCGCGACCGGGACGGCCTCGCGGCAGTCCCCCGGGACGATGTCGGCGCGCCCGGCGAGCGCCCCGCCCTCCCGCAGCCGGGGATCCGCCTTCGCCACCACGCCCGGCAGGTCGAGCAGGGCTCCGCGTACGGCCGGGTGCTTCTCCAGCAGGCTCGCCAGCACGTGGCCCTGGCCGCCGCCGATGTCGGCGACCACCGAGACCCCGGTGAGGTCGAGGAGTTCCGCGACGTCCAGCGCGGACTGCACGCTGGAGGTGGTCATGGCCCGGTTGAAGACGTGGGCCGAGTCGTGCGCGTCCTGGTGCAGGTAGTCGAAGAACCCCTTGCCGTACAGGTCCTGGAAGACGCTGCCGCCGGAGCGCACCGCGTCGTCGAGGCGCGGCCAGGCCTGCCAGGTCCAGGGCTCGGTGCACCACAGCGAGATGTGGCGCAGGCTGTGCGGATCGTCCTCGCGCAGCAGCCGTGACATCTCCGTGTGGACGTACGCGCCCTCCTCGGTCTCGGCGAAGATCCCGTGGCAGGACAGCGCGCGCAGCAGCCTGCGGAGCGGCTGCGGCTCGCACCCGACGGCCGTCGCGAGCTCCTCGGCGGTGGCGGGCGGTTCCCCGAGCGCGTCGGCCACGCCGAGGCGGGCCGCGGCCCGGACGGCCGCGGCGCAGGCCGCGCCGAAGACGAGCTCGCGCAGCCGCATGGCCGGCTGGGGGGCGGAGGCGGGGGCCGCCACGGGGACGGGCGTCGTGGTCGGCGTCGGACTCACCGTGGTCATGGGGACTCGCTTCTCCTCGTGACGGGGAACAGGGTCAGCACATCCCGGCGGGCACGGAGGTCCGGCAGCGGTTGCCGACGAACTTGTTGCCGGTTCCGGTGCCCGTGTTGGCGAGGTCGGCCGGCATGTTGCCGCGGACCACGTTGTCCTTGATGACGTTGTCGCTGTTCTTGGCTCCCACGAAGCTCTTGAACAGCAGGATCCCGCCGGACAGCGGCGAGGAGCCGATGTTGTCGCGGATCGAGTTCGAACGGATGACCGTCTCCTCGGCGCCGGTGAGGACGATGCCGGCGCCCTGGATGTCGGGGAGGCGGGTGTTGCCCTTGCAGAACTTGTTGTTCTCGTGGATCCGGTTGCCGCGGATGGTCATGTCCCCGGCGCCCGGGATGCCCTCGTCGCCTACGACGAACACCCCGCCGCAGTTCCCACTGAGGGTGTTGTCGTTGACGCTGAGGTTCCGTACCCGCCTGACCGTCACTCCGATCCGGTTCCCGGTCAGGGTGTTGTCGCGGACGACGGCTCCCAGGGTGTCGATGGCGCCGCCCTCCCGGTCGACGGTGTTGGCGATGAAGATGCCGGACTCCACGTTGTCCCGGGCCGTGTTGCCCCGGAACAGCCCGTGGGTGGACCGCTCCTGGGCGATGCCCCAGGTGCCGTTCTTCTCGGAGACCACGTGCTCGACGCTGAGCCGGTCCGTGCGGGAGGCCCAGATGCCGTTGCGCTTGAAGCCGGAGACGGTCAGCGAGCGGATGGTCACCCGGTCGACGGTCTTCTCCGCCGTCCCCATGACGCAGATGCCGGTGTCGGCCTGCGAACAGACGGGGCCGGCGGCCCGGGCGGGCGGGGCCGCGGCGGGCGCGGCCGGTTGGGCGGCCGGCGGCACGGCGGGGGCGGCGGCCGGAGGTGCAGCGGGTGCGGCGGCCGGAGGTGCGGCAGGCGCGGCCGGTACCGCGGCCGGAGGTGCGGCGGGTGCGGCCGGTACCGCGGCCGGCGGTGCGGCAGGCGCGGCCGGAGGTGCGGCAGGCGCGGCCGGAGGTGCGGCAGGCGCGGCCGGTACCGCGGCCGGAGGTGCGGCGGGTGCGGCCGGTACCGCGGCCGGCGGTGCGGCCGGGGCGGCAGGCGCGAGGGGTGCGGCCGGGGCAGCCGGCACGGCGGGCTCCGGCGGCATGATCACCGTCTGGCGCCCCCATCCGCGCAGGGTCAGCCGCTTGGTGATCAGTACGTTCTCCCGATAGGTGCCGGGCATCACGGTGATGCTGTCCCCCGGCTTCGCGGCGTCGACCGCCGCCTGGATCGATTGGCCCGGATGCACCGTGTGTCCGGCCGCGGCGGCGGGTGGCGCGGAGACGCCGAGACCTGCGGCCATGACGACTGTGATGCATGCGAGGCAGTTGAGTTGTCGGTTCGTCACGTTGCCGAAGCTATGGGCGTTTCCTCACGGTCGCCACACCGGGTGAGCGGATGGATACATCCCGTCGGCAAACGGCTTCATTTTGAGGTCCATCGGAGTGGCGGCCCAAGCGCCGTTGCCCACGGCTGCGGAACCGTGCCGGTCGGCCGGGGTTTCCCGCGGCGGCCCGGGACGGGCAACGGGAAACCCGTCGACCACGGCAGGAGGGCGGCCACACGCTGGAGGGGTCCGCACGACCCGAGGGGAAATCATGCTCAAGCTGTTCCGCGGCGCCGCCGCGCTCGCGACCGCCACCGTCGCCGTGATCGCGCTCAGCAGTACCGTTCAGGCCAAGCCCGCCGGCGACTGGGCCGGATGCCCGGAAGGGGCCGTCTGCATCTACCCGCAGAACCAGAATCCCGCCGTCAAGCCGACCCACGTGTTCTACAGCTACGGGGCGCACAACCTGAACGGCCAGTACGGGAACCACTGGGTCCTCAACAACCAGTACGGCGGTGCGACCGCAAACCTGTGCACCGGCTACAACGGCGCGGGCTGCGGCAACCCCATCGCCGCCAAGACGGGCGTCTACGCCGACCTGACGCCCATCAACTCGATCCGCCTCAACCGGTAGCACCGCCCCCGAGGGGACCGCGTCCGGAGCCCGCACCCGAAGCGGCTCCGGACGCTCCTTTTCCGGTCATACCGGTGCGAAGAACCGGCTCTCCGTCAGACCCCGGCTGTAGCCTGGGCAGTGCCGTCTCGCTGCCTCGGCGCGCCTTGCCATGGGGGATGTTGTGGGGGATCCGGACCGCCGCCGGAAGACCGATCACCAGCTCGAATCCGACCACACCGAAGACGCCGGCCTACCCTTCCCCACGCGGTTGCGGCGTCTGCGTCTGCAACGGGGGCTGTCGCTGGCCGATCTGGCGCGGCGGACGCACTACAGCAAGGGCTACCTGAGCAAGATCGAGACGGGCTCGAAGCGCGCGACCCCCGACGTGGCCCGCCGCTGCGACGAGGTGCTGGAGGCGGGGGGTGAACTCCTGAGGATGGTGCGGGAGACCGAACCGCCGCCGGCCGATCCCCCCGCCGACACCGGCGAGTGTCCGTACCGGGGCCTGCCGGCCTTCACGTCCCGGGAGGCGGGGTGGTTCTTCGGCCGGGAGCGGGCCACGGCCGAGCTGGTCGAGCGCGTCTTCGAACGGATCGGCAGTGGTCCCCTGCTGCTGATCGCCCCGTCGGGCGCCGGCAAGTCGTCCCTGCTGAACGCCGGGCTCGTGCCGGCGCTGCGCCGCCCGGGCGGCTTCCCGGTGGCGGGCGCCGACGCCTGGCCGGTGGTCCGGTTCACTCCCACGGCGCAGCCGCTGGAGGAGCTGCTGGACCGCACGGCGAAGGTGCTGGGCAGTGATCTCGGCCTCACCGCACGGGAGTTGCGGGCCCGGCCGGAGGTCCTGCTCGACGCTGTGCGGCGGCTGTGCGGCGACTCCCCCGCCGGCCCCCGGGACGGGTCGGCCCCGCCCCCGCGTCCGGTGCTGGTCGTCGATCAGTTCGAGGAGCTGTTCACCCTCTGCTCCGACGAGGACGCCCGGCGCGCCTTCGTCCGGGTGCTGCGGGCCCTGGCCGCCGCCCGTCCGGCGGAGAGCGGGCACGACCCGGCCGTCGTCGTGCTCGGCGTACGGGCCGACTTCTCGGGGAACTGCCTGGACCTCCCGGAGCTGGCCCCGGTCTTCACCGAGGGGCTGTTCGTCCTGCCGCCCATGTCCCTGGCGGAGCTGCGGGAATCGATCACGCGTCCGGCGGAGCGGGCCGGGCTCGCCCTCGAACCGGGCCTGGTCCCGCTGCTGCTGCGCGATGCCGGCCTGCAGGGCGATCCGCCGGACCGGATCCCCTGCGGAGCGCTCCCCCTGGTCTCCCACGCGCTGATGGCCACCTGGCGGCAGCGGGAGGGGGACACGCTGACCGTTGCCGGCTACGAGCGGACCGGCGGCATCCGCGGGGCGGTCGCGCGGACGGCCGAGGACGTCTTCGCCCGCCTGTACCCGGCGGAGCAGCGGACCGTGCGCCGGGTGCTGGTGCGGCTCGTCCACGTGGTCGACGGCGCCGACGGGGCGGGGGTGACGCGGCGCCGGATGGGCCGGAGCGAGCTCGTGGCGGCGCGGCCTGCGGGGCCGGACCGCACGGCGGCCGCGCTCGACAGTTTCGTACGGGCCCGCCTGATCACCATGGACAGCGACACGGTGGAGATCACCCACGAGGCCCTGCTGCACGCCTGGCCGCGGCTCAGCGGCTGGATCCGGGCCGACCGGGCCGGGCTGCTGATCCACCAGCAACTGGCCCTCGCCGCCGACGAATGGGAGCGCGAGGGGCGCGATCCGTCGGCGCTGCACCGCGGCACCCGGCTGGACAACGCCCTGGCCTGGGCGGACGAGCTCGACGGCCGCAGCCGCCTCGGCCCCCGGGAGGAGGCCTTCCTGCGGGCCAGTCAGGCGGCCGAGGAGGCGCGGCAGCGGCAGGCCGGGCGTCAGGTCCGGCTGCGGCAGCGGATGCTGGCCACGCTGGTCGTCCTGCTGGTCCTCGCGGTGGGCGCGGGAGGGCTGGCGTACCAGCAGCGGGCGGGCGCGCTGGACCAGGAGCGGGTGGCCCGGTCGCGGGCGCTCGCCCTGCAGTCCGCGGCGCTGGCCGCGGGCCAGCCGGAGGCCTCGATGCGGCTCGCCGGGGAGGCGTACCGGGCCGCGCCGACGAGCGAGGCCCGGGGCGCCCTGCTGAGCACGCAGTCCCAGCCGTTCATCGCCCGGCTGGGCGGGCACGGCGGGCCCGTCAACGCGGTGGCGTTCACGCCCGACGGCCGCACGCTGGCATCGGCCGGGTCCGACGGGACGGTGCGGCTGCGGCGGACGGCCGGGCACCGGACCTTCGCGGTGTTCAGGATGCCGGGCCGGGTCCGCGCGGTGGCCTTCAGCCCCGACGGCCGCACCCTCGCGGCCACGTCCACGGACGGGCCGGCCCGGCTGTGGGACGTCACCGGACGGGCTCCGGAGTCCGTACTCCCGGCGAGCACGGCCGGCGCCCGGGCCGCCGCCTTCGCGCCCGACGGCCGGACGCTGGCCGTCGCGGGCCCGGACGGGACGATCCGGCTGTGGGAGGCGGAGCGGGACGGGGGCGGCGCGGACGGGGGCCGACCGGCCGGGGAACACCGTGCCGTGGCCGCGCTGGCCGGGCACACGGGGCGGGTCAACGCCCTCGCGTACGCCCCGGACGGCCGGACGCTCGTCTCGGCCGGCGCGGACCGGACCGTACGGCTGTGGGATCCGGTGGCGGCCCGCCCGCTGGCCGTCCTCGCCGGGCACACCGACGAGGTGCTGGGCGCGGCATTCGCCCCGGACGGCCGGTCGGTCGCCAGCGGCGGCGTCGACCGGACCGTCCGGCTGTGGGACGTGGCGGGCCGCCGGACGACCGCGACGCTGACCGGGAACAGCGACGACGTCAACGGGGTGGCGTACACCCCGGACGGGACGACGGTGGTCAGCGCGGGCGGCGACGGCGCGACCCGGCTGTGGGACGTGGGCAGCGGCCGCCTGGCGGCGACCCTCTCCGGGCACACCGACTACGTGCTCGGGGTGGCGGTGGACCCCGCGGGCTCGGTGCTGGCGACCGCCGGGTTCGACCAGTCGGTGGTGCTGTGGGACCTGCGCGGTGCGGTGCTGTCCTCACGGCCGTTCACGGAGATCTGGCACGCGGCCTACAGCCCCGACGGGAAGCTGCTGGCCACGGCCGAGGCGGACCGTGCGGTGCGGTTGTGGGACGTGGCGGGCCGCAAGGTCCTCAAGGCCTTCGAGGGGCACGGCGAGACGGTGTTCTCGGTGGCCTTCTCCCCCGACGGCCGGACCCTCGCCTCCGCCGGCTCCGACGGCACGATCCGCCTCTGGGACGTCGCGGCGCGGGCCCCCTCGGCCACGCTCCCGGCCCGGTCCGGGACGGTGTTCTCGGTGGCCTTCTCCCCCGACGGCCGGACCCTGGCCTCGGCCGGGTCCGACGGCGCGGTCCGGCTGTGGGACGTCGCGGGAGGCCGCGAGTCGGCGGTCCTCACCGGCCACACGGACTTCGCCAACGACGTGGCGTTCAGCCCGGACGGGCGGACCCTGGCGAGCGCGGGCGACGATCTGACGGTCCGGTTGTGGGACGTGGCCGGGCGCCGCGCGCCGGCCACGCTCTCCGGCCATACGGGCGCGGTGCGCGGGGTGGCCTTCAGCCCGGACGGGCACACCCTCGCCAGCAGCGGCAACGACGGGACCGTACGGCTGTGGGACGCCCGGCGCCACCGCTTCGAGGCGGCCCTGGCCGGCCACACCGGTTCGGCCCGGGGCGTCGCGTTCTCCCCCGACGGGCGGACCCTGGCCAGCAGCGGCAACGACCGTACGGTGCGCCTCTGGGACGTACCGGGCCGGCGGCCGGTGGCCGCGCTGTCGGGTCATACGAACGCGGTCTGGGGCGTGGTGTTCTCCCCGGACGGCCGCACGGCGGCCTCCAGCAGCACCGACGGCACGGTCCGGCTGTGGGACCTGGACGTCGGGGCACGCCAGTCGGCCATCGACCGGACGCTGCGGCGGGGCGACTGATCGCCTGGCCGCCGCCGCAGCGCACCGAGGGCCGACGGACCGGCCCTGTCCGGCCTACTTGTCGCAGGCGATGCCGTCCTTGTCCTTGTCGAGCTCGGACCGGTAGCCCGACTGCCCCTTGCGCAGCGGCGCCGCACCGGCGGCCTTCGCGGCGGCGCAGTTCGCGTAGTAGGCGCCGCCGCCTCCCGTGCCGGAGCCGGAGGAGGCGCTGTCGTTGTCCGGGGTGGGCGTCGGCTTCTTCGTCTCCGGGGTGTTGAGGCGCGTGTCGGCCGTGGCCGGGCACTTCGTGCCGGGCGCGACGAGATGGACCGTAGCGGCGGCGGACTTGGCGAGCTTCGCGCCTGCGGCCGGGTCCTGGAGGCAGACGACCCAGTTCGCGTGGGCCGACGACAGCGTCACGTCGGTGTAGGCGCTCCGGGCGGTCAGCTCGCCGTCGATGAGCGCCTCGACTGCCTTCTCGGCCTGGTTGAACGGCATGTTGGTCACGGCGGGCATCACCGCGTCCGCGCCCGGCGCCGCGCTCGGGGAGGACGTCGCGGTGGCCGCGGTGGTGGAAGGACTGGCGGACGCGGTGGCCGCCGTCTTGCCCTTGCCGTCGTCCGTGTCCTTCTTCGCGCCGTCGGAGAACAGCAGCACCAGGAGCCAGATACCCGAAAGCACGGTGGCGACGATCTTCTTGCCCTGGGTCCACGGGCTCATCCAGGCCAGGGCTATGCCGAGCGGAGGCAGGAGCACGAGGGCGGTGATGACCACTGCGGGATGCTGCCACCAGCGCCGGACGGGCTGCTGGGGGTAGGGGGAGTACTGGGTGGGCGGCGAGTACACGGGTCTCCTGGCGTGGCTGTGACAGCTGCGACAACTGTGGTGGCTGTTGGGCGCGTTCAGCCTAAACAAGAAGTCAAAATATGCCAGGAGAATTCGGAAATGTGAGACAGCCCCCGGCCGCGGAGCGGGAGTTGGCCTCCCGGCACCGTGCACAGGGCCCTTCCCCTCGCTCTAGACGTTGGCGATCACGAGGAGGGTGCGGGCCGGCTCCGGGCCCGACAGGCGGCAGCGGTGCGGGACTTCGCCCCGGTGGTGGGCGCTCTGGCCGGCGCGCAGGGTGAGGGGGTCCTCCCCCTCGACCTCCAGGACGATCTCACCCGCCAAGACGTAGAGGAAGTCCTCGCCGGGGTGCTCGAACCAGCCGCGCTCGCCCTGGCCGGGCTCGAAGTGGTGCTCGTACGCCTCCATGACGGTGCTGCGCCCGCCGGGGATGAGCACCTGCGCGACCTGCCCCGCGGCCTCGTTCACCCGGATCACCTGCGGGTCGGCCTCGTGGCTGACCGCGCCGGGGCGGCCGGGCGGCCGCAGGAAGGTGCCCGGGGTGACGTCCAGGGCCTCGGCGATCCGGTAGATCGAGCTGAGGCTGGGCGTGGCGAGTCCGCGCTCCAACTGGCTGAGGAAGGGCTGGGAGAGCCCCGAGCGGGTGGCGAGCACGGCCATGGAGACGCCGCGTTGCTTTCGGCAGCCGCGGATCACTCGTCCGACCTCGATGGCTTCGGGCGTGGGTTCGGGGCGAGACACGCTGGTGAACGTACCCCATGGCGGATCCCGGGACGGGTGGCCCCGGGAGGTTTCGCACGCCCGCAACACCCCCTTCACAAACGTCGTCAATTATTGACCTCACTTATCAACGCCTCAGGAAACGACCGAGGAGCCGCCCGTGCACGCCTCTCCCCCACCGCCCGGCCGGGCCCTCGGCCGGCTCGGCCCGGCCCTGGGCGCGGCCGGCACCGTACTCGCCCTGTGGTACCTGCTCGCCGGGTCCGGCGCGGTGGCTCCCGGGCTGCTGCCCACGCCCGCGCAGACCCTGGCCGCGCTCGCGGACAGCGCCGCCAGCGGGGTCCTGGCCTCCGATCTCGCCGCCAGCCTGGCCCGGGCGGGGCAGGGCTTCGCCCTGGGCGCGGCGGTCGGCAGCGCGCTGGGCTTCGCCACCGGCAGCCTGCCGTGGCTGTCCGCCGCCGTGACCCCGGTGGTCTCCTTCCTCCGCCCGATCCCGGCCATCGCCCTGGTGCCGCTGGCCACCGCGTGGTTCGGCATCGGCGAGAGCGCCAAGCGCCTGCTCATCGCGTACGCCGTCCTCCTCGCGGTGTGGCTGTACGTGCACGACGGGGTGTCCCGGGTGCCCGTCTCCCACCTGAGGGCGGCCCGGTCGCTGGGGGCGCCGCTGCACCGGCGGTTCACCGAGGTGCTGCTGCCCGCCGCCGCGCCCGCCCTGCTCGCGGCACTGCGCTACGGGGCGTCGGTGGCGCTGCTCGCCCTGGTCGCGGCCGAACTGGGCGGCGCGGACAGCGGACTGGCGTACCGGCTCCAGGTGGACGGGCAGTTCCTGCGGGTGGACCGGATGTTCGCGGGCCTGCTCGTCCTCGGGCTGCTCGGGGTGGCCGTCGACCTCGTGCTGGCGACGGCCGGCCGCCGGTTCGCGCACTGGAGCGAGTCATGAGCCTCGGCGTGCGCCTGGAGGGGCTGTCGGTCGGCTACGGGACCGCACCGGTGCTGGAGCGCACCGACCTGGAGTTCCCGGCGGGGTCGTTCACGGCCTTGCTGGGGCCCAGCGGCTGCGGCAAGTCCACCGTGCTGAACACCATCGCGGGGTTCGTCCGGCCCTCCGGCGGGCGGGTGACGGCCGGCTCCGTGCCGGTGCGCGGCCCTGGCCCGGAGCGGGGCGTGGTCTTCCAGCACTACGCGCTCTTCCCCTGGCGCACGGCCCGCGGCAACGTCGAGTTCGCCCTCAAGCGGCTGGGCCTGCCCCGTGCGGAACGCCGCCGGCGGGCGCTCGCGGCGCTGGCCGAAGTGGGGCTCGCGGACGGCGCGGAGAAGTACCCGGCCGAGCTGTCGGGCGGGATGCGGCAGCGCGTGGCGCTGGCCCGCGCCCTGGCGGCCGAACCGCGAGTCCTGCTGATGGACGAGCCGTTCGGCGCGCTGGACGCACTGACCCGGACCCGGATGCAGGAGCTGCTGCGGGAGCTGTGGCGGCGCACCGGCACCACCGTCCTGTTCGTCACGCACGACATCGACGAGGCCCTGGCCCTCGCGGAGCGGGTGATCGTCCTCGGCGGCGCTCCCGGCCGGGTGCTGGCCGACCACCCCGTGCCCGCCGGTCCGCCCGACCCGGAACTCCGCTCACTGATCGCCCACCACCTCGGCACCTGATCCCTCCCGCGGGCCGTCCCTTCCGGACGCGCCCGACCCCGCACGGCCCGGCACCACGCCGCTCCCCGCTCACGACAAGGACCTCCACGATGAACCTCACCGGACTCAGACCCCGCACGGTCGCCGCCGTACTCCTCGCGGCCCTGCTCTCCACCCTCGCCACCGCCTGCGCCGGCACCCCGTCCGCCCCGCAGGGCAGCGACGGCCGCCCGGCCGTCGCCATCGCGGCGAGCGACCACCTCGGCGGCGCCCCCGTCTACGTCGCCCAGGAGCACGCCCTGTGGTCCGCCGAGGGCGTCACCGCGGCCGTCACCACCCATCCCACCGGCCGGGACGCGTTGAACGCCGTGCTCGGCGGCCAGGCGCAGCTCGGCGTGGTCGGCGACCTGCCCGCCGTGACGGCCGCGCTGGGCGGGCGCGAGCTGCGGATCGTCGCCGACCTGTCCCGGTTCTCCGACTGGCGGCTGCTGACCCGGACCGACCGCGGGATCACCGGCTTCGCCGCGCTGAAGGGCCGCAAGGTCGGCGTCCCGCAGGGCACGAACGTCGAGTACGCGCTGTCGCGGATGCTCGCCTCGGCGGGACTGACATCCGCCGACGCGACGGTGGTCAACCTGGCACCGAACCAGGTCCCCGCGGCGCTGGCCCGCGGGGACATCGACGCGGGGGTCACCTTCCCCGGCTTCTACGAAACCACCCGCACCGCCCTGGGCGCCGACTACGCCGAACTCCCCTTCACCGGGTACACCGCCAGGACCCTGCTCGTCGCCGGGCCCTCGGCGAACGAGCAGAGCACGGCGGCGGTGCTCCGCGCCCTGCTGCGCTCCCAGCACGAGCTCGCCGCCGACCCCGCGGGCGCACGCAAGGCCGTGCTCGCCCAGTCCAAGGGCGCGCTCCAGGCCGGCCACGTCGACACCTTCCAGCCCCGCTACACCTACGGCGCCGCCCTCTCCCCCGAACTTCTGGCCCAGTTGGTGGAGGAGGCCTCCTGGGCCAAGGCCGCCCAGGGCCTGCCGGGCGCCGCCGACCGCACCGCCCTGCTGCGGTACCTGGACCCCGGACCCCTGACGGCCGCCGACCCGTCCGCCGTCACCGTTCACTGAAGATCCTCGAGGAGATCCCCATGACCATCGACCAGAACACCCTGCGGCGCCGCGGCGTCGGCCTCATCGCCCATGACCCCGCGCGCAGTTACGGCGGCTACACCCTCTACACGCCGATCACCAGCGCCGGTGAGATCCACCTCGTCGACATCGAGGGCCGCACCGCCCACACCTGGAACTCCCCGCACCCGCCCGGCCGCCAGGCGCAGCTCCTCCCGAACGGGAACCTCTTCTACGCGGCCAAGGACACCTCAGGCCCGGTCCTCTTCCCCATCTGGGAGGTCTACCACGGCGGGATCTTCCAGGAACTGGCCCCGGACTCCACCGTGGTGCGCGAGGTCCGCCACCCCTTCCACCATCACGACGCGACGGTCCTGCGCAACGGCAACCTCCTGATCGGCGCCGTGGAACCCCTCGACCCCGCCGACGCCGCCCGGATCCGGGGCGGCATCCCCGGCTCCGAGGCCCCGGGCGGGGTGATCTACGGGGACGTGGTGTACGAACTGACCTGGGACGGCGAGATCGTGTGGCGCTGGGCCGCCATCGAGCACCTCGACCCCGAAGAGGTGCCGCTCGACCGGCACTTCGACCGCAACCACTGGCCGATGGCCAACACCGTCAACGAGAGCGCGGACGGTTCCATCGTGGTGGGCTTCCGCAGCGCGTCCACCGCCGTGTCCGTCGACCGCGCCGACGGATCCGTCCAGTGGCGCATCGGCCCCGACGTGCTGGCGCAGCAGCACCATCCGCACGAGCTGCCCGGGGGCAACATCCTGGTCTTCGACAACGGCAGCTACCGCGACACCACTTCGGTGCCGTACTCGCGGGTGCTGGAGCTCGACCCGCGCACGGGCGAGCAGGTGTGGTCGTACGAGGACAACCCGCCGCAGAACTTCTACAGCCCCTACATGTCCAGCGCGCAGCGCCTGCCGAACGGCAACACCTTCATCGCCGAGGGCTCCTTCGGCCGGCTCTTCGAGGTGACCCCGGGCGGGGAGGTGGTCTGGGAGTTCGTGGTCCCGCAGTTCCGGTCCTTCGGCGATGGCGTGGGCCTGGAGTCCTCGGCCGGCGCCCAGAATTCCGTCTTCCGCGCCTACCGGTACGCGGCGGAGGAGATTCCCTGGCTGTGAACTCACGCCGTGTTTTGTTTCACCAAGAGGCGTTCTGTGTACGGCGGATGAAATGAATACGCGCGCATGGGGATTCCGAATTCGAGGGCGTTGACAGCCCTTCTCCGGGCTGCCTAGCTTACGCGGCGGAAATCAAAAGCAGCGGTCCCGTCATCCCGTAAGGAGCACCATGCGACGCCGTTCCTCCCTGCGCACCAGGCTCGTCCGCGGCCTGGGCGCCGCGACCGCCGCCGCGGCCCTCGCCTCCGGGGCCGCCGGCTGCGGCGGCGGTGCCGCGGCCGGGGAGCCGGCCTCCGGCCGGGTCACCGTCGGCGGAGTGTCCAACGACGTGGCCCGGCAGGCCGAGCTGAACGTCCCGGTGGTCGAGTCGCTGCGCGCCCAGCTGCCCGCGGCCGTCCGCGAACGGGGCGAGCTGGTGATCGGGGTCGGCGCGCTACCCGACGGCGTCCCGCCGCTGGCGTACGTCGGCAGCGACCGGCAGACGCTCACCGGGGCCGAGCCCGACCTCGGCCGGCTGGTGGCCGCAACCCTCGGGCTCAAGCCCGTGGTGCGGAACTCCACCCAGGAGGACGTGTTCGCGGGAATCGACAGCGGCAGGGTGGACGTGGCCTTCACCAACGTCTCGGTCACCGAGGAACGCAAGAAGAAGTACGAATTCGCCTCGTACCGGCGGGACGAGCTGGGCTTCGAGGTGCTGAAGGACAGCGCCTGGAACTTCGGCGGCGACTTCCGCAGGCTCGCCGGCCGGAACGTCGCGGTCGGTTCGGGCACCCAGCAGGAGCGGATCCTGCTGGAGTGGCAGAAGAAGCTCCAGGCCGAGGGCAGGGACTTCAACGTCAAGTACTACCCGGACGCGGGCAGCACCCACCTGGCCCTGCGCGGCAAGAAGGTCGACATCAGCTTCGCCCCGAGCCCGGTCATCGCCTACCACGCGACCCGGACGGCGAGCGGCGATGCCCCCACGCGCAGGGCGGGCTCCTACTCGGGCGCGGGCGAGTCGCTCCAGGGCCTGATCGGGGCGACCGCCAGGAAGGACAGCGGGCTGGCCAAGCCGGTGGCCGCGGCGATCAACCACCTGATCGACAACGGCCAGTACCGCAAGCTGCTGGCCGCCTGGAACCTGTCCGAGGAGGCCGTCACGATCTCGGAGGTCAATCCGCCGGGCCTGCGCTGAACAATGCGCGGGACATCGCGGCTCACAGACCTCGGGTCCGGCCGGCCGAGAGCTTCGCGAGTTCGTCCCGCCTGCGGGTCAGGCGGGCGATCTCGGCGTCGAGGGCGGCGATCCGCCGGTCGACCACGGGCGCGAATCCCCCCGTTCCGCCCTCGGAGCCGCACCGCGGGGGCGGGTCCTGGGTGAGCAGCGGCAGCCGGTCGGCGCGGGTGCGCAGGTCCTCGATGGTGAGGCCGAGGCCGAGCAGTTCGCGGATGACGCGGACCAGGGCCACCTCGGCCGGACCGTAGACCCGCTGGCCGGAGGGGCTGCGCACGGGCGGGGGGAGCAGGCCGCGCTCTTCGTACAGGCGCAGTGCCCGCGCCGTGGTCCCCGCCGCCGCTGCCGCGTCACCGATGCGCAACCCGCCGCTCCCTTCCGAGTGCCGCTACAACCGCACGACGACCGCGCCGAAATGACGCCCGGCGATCAGTTCCGGCAACGCGGACACGGCCCGCCGCATTCCCTCGATCTCCGTGTACGGGAAGCGGATCTCACCGGAGCGCAGCCAGCCGCCGAAGCGGCCGCGCCACTCGTCCTCCACGTCCGGGTGGTCCGCGCCCGCGTATCCGGCGAGCGAGATGCCGCGGATCACCAGCCGGAAGGTGTCGATCCCGGCAGGTGCCCCGGCGCCGCCCGTGCCGGGTGCCAGCTGCCCGGACAGTGCGCCGGTCAGGGCCACGCGGGCGCCCTGGCGGGCGGCTCCCAGTGCGGCGGACAGCTGGGCTCCGCCCACGGAGTCCAGGACCACGTCGAGGCCCTCGGGGGCGGCGTCGCGCAGCTGGTCGGTGAACGGCCGCCGGCCGGGGGCGTCCACCAGTGCGTGGTCGTAGCCCAGTTCGCGTACGAGGCGGTCGGCCTTGTCCGGGGAGCGGGTGCTGCCGATCACCTTCGCGGCCCCCAGCAGCCGGGCGATCTGCCCGGCGAGCGTGCCGACCGCTCCGGCCGCCCCCGTCACCAGGACGACGTCGCCCCGGCGGATCCGGGCGAGCCGGGTCAGGGCTCCGTACGGGGCCGGCCCCTGGGCCAGGTGCGCCACCGGCGTGGGCAGTGCGTCGCCGACCGGGGTGGCCTGCCCGGCTGGCAGCAGGGCGAAGTCGCGCCAGCCGGCCATGTGGACCACGAGGTCGCCGGCCCGGAGGGTGCCGTCGCCCGGTGCGGCGACCACGTGGCCGACCGCAGGGCCGAACAGGGGGTCCCCGGCGGCCAGTGACGGCAGTGGCAGCCCCTCTGCGCGGCCGCCGATGAGGGTCCGCAGGCCCGGGAAGACGAGGAAGTACCGGTTGCGCACCAGCACCTGGCCCGGTTCCGGGGCGGGGAGCGGGGTCGCGGCCAGGGTGAAGTGCCGTGCTTCGGGCAGGCCTTCGGGTACCGAGGCCAGCCGGATCTCGAAAGCGGTGCGGGGCGGGGCCGTGGTCGTCATGCGCGGGCTCCTGGGGCTCGGGCGGGCGGGGTGCGGGGACGCTAACCCCTGACCCGCGCGTCAGGGTCAAGCCCCGGACCGCGGCGGGCCGGCCGGCGCGGATCGCGCGTCGGCCGGCCCTGCCGCAAAGAGCGGGGGTCAGCCGCCGTCGCGGACCGAGACGATGCCGTTGAAGACGCCGACGTACGCCGTGCCGTCCGGGCCGAGGGTGATCGGGGCCCAGTTGTTGTCGTACAGCGGGCCGGTGCCGGTCAGCTGCCGCCAGCGGCGCTCACCCGTGCGGAAGTCCACCGCGGTGAGGTACCAGGCGTCGATGCCCCAGAAGTTGGGCTCCTTCTCGTAGAAGTAGAGCAGCCCGTTCGCGGTGGAGAGCTTGGGGACGACGGAGGGAGCGCGGATCGCGCTCTCCCAGACCGTGTCGCAGCCGCTGCCGTCGGGGCGGACGTCGATGCGGCTGACGCCGCCGACGACCGACTTGCCGCCCACAAGCGACGTCACGTTCTCGTAGCCGTAGTTGTTCTCGACGACGATGCTGTTGCCCCAGGTGATCAGGGAGTTGTCGGTGGTCGAGGCGCCGGAGCCGAACACCGGCACCTTGCAGACCAGCCGCTGGTCCGCGGGGACGTCCACGCCCCGCTTGTAGACCAGGACGTTCATCCGGTCGTCGGCGTTGTCGGTGATGGCGACGTAGCCGTTGCCGAAGAGGTCCGGGGTGGTCCCCGAACCCTGGTTCACGGAACCGGGCTTGGTGCCCGTACCGCGGTCGTAGGTCTGGCGCCACTGCGCCTCGGGGGTGCCGTCGGCGGCGGCCCGGAAGCTGTAGAGGGCGTGGTCGGTGACGATCGAGACCCCGTCCTCGGCCACCGAGAAGGAGTTCTGGATCTCCTCGCCGGTCAGCTGGATCGAGCGGATCCGCGAGGTCGCCGGGTCCACGGTGCCGACGCGGCCCTGGCGGGTGACCCACCAGATGCGGCCGTTCCAGTCCGGCATCACCGAGGTCACGGGGTCACAGGTCCCGCTGGGCCACAGGTTGGTCCAGCTGACGCAGTCGTGCGGGACCTGGCCGGTGAGGTCCCAGTCGTCGGCGACGGTGAACTTCCAGCTGCCGTCCGGATTCTGCGAATGGGCGAGGCGCAGGATGTGCTGCCGGGAGTCCGCCAGCACGGCCCGGTCCTGGTCGTCCAGGTAGAAGTAGGCGCCGCCCGAGGTGTCCTTGAAGATCTTCGAGAAGTCGAGCGAGGTGATCGCCTCGACCGTCGAAGATCGCTGCGGGAGCTGGTATTCCGCGAGCGTGGCGAGCGTACGGGGCTCCAGGAGCTTGACCTTGAAGCCCGAGAAGGTGCCGCACACCGTGACGAGCCGGCCGCCGGAGTCGAAGGTGGCGGTGGCGCATTCGCCGCCGAGGGCCGCGATGGCCTCGCTCTTGACCTGGAGGTTCTTGCCCAGCGGTCCCGACCAGGGCGACGTGGCGCTGCCGCCCGCGTCGGAGTGCATGCCGCTGCGGCCGTTGGGCGCGAGGAAGGGGTGCTGCCGGGGTGCTTCCCCGGGCAGTGGGGCCGCGGTGGCGGGGGCGCCGTCGTAGTGGCTGACCAGGCGGTGGCCGGGGGCCTTGGGTATCTCGTTGGCCCCCGCCGGTGTGATGACCGTGATCGTCGTGAGTACGGCGACCAGCGGCACCACAGCGCAGTTCAGCGCTCTTCGGAACATCCGGACTTCCTCCATTTCTCTTCAGTTTTGCTGACAATGTGTCTGACATCGCGCCGCCGCCAGACGCTAGATCGCCGTGCCTGAGGAGTCCATGGAAGTGCCGGATGATTCACGAAGGCGCAATACTTGATCGACTTCGCCGGAGCTACGGTTTGAGGCTGCCGACCACGTTCGCAGTGGCCGACAGTCCGTTGTGGATGGTCGCGGCCATACTGCTGCTCGCCAGGTAGAACCCGAGCAGCACGCAGACGAGGGCGTGCGAGAACTTGAGGCCGCCGCTGCGCAGGAAAATCCACGCGAGGACGAGGAGCAGGACGACCACTGAGAGGGAAATCACCATCGAAAACCTCCTTGCTCGGCGCCATGGTGGCGCAGGCAGGGGTTCCTTCGGGCGAACGACGTATCCACCGAACGGGTGTTGACCGTGCGTGACGCCCGGCCGGTCCTTGACGCCGGTCCCTGGCGATCAGTCCCCGGCGATCTCGTTCCAGTGGGTCGTACGGTCGCACCAGCGGCCCAGCAGCACCGGATCGTGGCCGACCGCGAGGAGCCCGGCGCCGCTCTCGGCGCGGTACTCCTCGACCACCGCGACCAGGGCCGCCGTGGTGGAGGCGTCCAGCATCGCGGTCATCTCGTCGCAGACCAGCCAGCGCGGCCGCAGTACCAACGCGCGGCCCAGGCACGCGCGTTGCAGCTGGCCGTCGCTGACCTCGTGGGGCCGCCGGCCGAGCAGGTCCCCGCCGAGGCCGACCCGCTCCGCCCATGCGGCGACCGCCGCTTCGGCCTCCGTACGGCGGCCGGTCGCGCGGAGCGGTTCGGCGACGAGGTCGCGCAGCCGCAGGCGGGGGTCCGCGGCGAGCCGGGGCTGCTGGAAGACGACGCCGACCGCGGTGCGCAGGGCGCGCGGGGCCCGGTGGCGGTAGCCGGTGACGGGGTGGCCGTCGAGGGTCACGCTCCCCCGGTCGGGCCGGTGCAGCAGGGCGGCGACCCGGGCCAGGGTGGATTTGCCGCAGCCGCTCGGCCCGAGGAGGCCGAGGGACTGCCCGGGGCGCAGGGTGAGGTGCGCGCCGCGCACGACGGGGGCGCGGCGGTCGTAGCCGGCGGTGATGTCCTTGAGCTCAAGCATGGTGGCAGGCCACTCCTTCGGTGAGCTCCGGCCGTTCGGCGCGGCAGGTCCGGTCGGCGGAGGCGCAGCGGGCGGCGAAGGCGCAGCCGGGCGGGAGCGCGCCGAGTTCGGGCGGTGCGCCGGGGACGGGGGTGAAGGCCCGTTCGGGCAGGGCGGCGAGGAGCCCGCGGGCGTAGGGGTGGCGGGGGCCGGGCGCGCCGAAGAAGGCCTTTGCCGGGACGAGTTCGACGATGCGGCCGGCGTACATGACGGCGACGGTGTCGGCGATCCGCTCGGCCGCCGCGAGGTCGTGCGTGATCACCAGCAGGGCCCGGCCGGGTCCGGCGCCCGCGCCCCGGGTGTGGGCGCGCAGTTCGTCGACGGTGCGGTGGACGAGCTCCCGGTCCAGGCCGGTGGTCGGTTCGTCGGCGAGCAGCAGCGGGGCGTCCCCGACGAGGGCGAGTGCGGTGGCGGCCCGCTGGGCGAGGCCGCCGGAGAGTTCGTGCGGGTGGCGGTCGAGGTGGCCGGCGGGGAAGGCGGCCCGCTCGGCGGCCGCCTCCGCCGCGGCGCGGTGGTCCTCGCGGCCGGCCAGCTCCCGGACTGTTTCCTCCAGTTGGGCGCGGATGGTGCGGACCGGGGTGAGGTGTGCCGCCGGGCTCTGCGGGACGAGCCCGATGCGGCGGCCCCGTACAGTCCGGGCGAGGGTGCGTTCGTCCGCGGCAAGCAGGTCGAGGCCGTCGGCGAGCCGGGCGGACCCGGCGGTCTCGGCGTTGCCGGGGAGCAGCCCGAGGAGGGCGGAGGCGAGCACCGATTTGCCGCAGCCGCTCTCGCCGACGAGGGCGAGGCATTCGCCGGGCGCGAGCGTGAACGAGGCGTCGGTGACCGCTTCCACGTACCGGCGGCCGCGCATCCGGAAGCGCACGGAGAGCCCCTCGACGCGCAGGACCGGCCCGGAGGGCGGACGGTGGGTCACAGGGTCAGCTCCGATCGGCGGCGGGGGCTCATCCGGTCGCGCCAGGCGCCCGCGAGCCCGGCGATCGCCAGGGTCGGGAGGATCAGCAGCAGGCCGGGGAAGAGGGTGGGCCACCAGTCGCCGGCCAGGAGCGAACCGCGCGCGTTCTGCACGAGGTTGCCCAGGCTCGCCTGGTGGGAGGGCAGGCCGAGCCCGAGGAAGGACAGGGCCGACTCGTGCCACATGGCGTGCGGGACCATCAGCACCGCGGCGAGGCCCGCCTGCGGGAGGACCCCGGGCACCAGGTGGCGCGCGGCGACCCGCAGCCGCGAGGCGCCGCCCGAGATCGCGGCGTCGACGTGGGGGCGGCCGCGCAGCGAGAGCACCTCCGCGCGGACGATGCGGGCCGTCGACATCCAGTGGGTCACGGCCACGGAGGCCACCACGGGCCAGACGCCCGGCCGGAACAGGGCCACGACGAAGATGCCCAGCAGCAGGTGCGGGATGGCGGACAGCGCGTCCACCACCCGCATCACCACCCGGTCCGTCCAGCCGCCCAGCGCGCCCGCGGCCGCGCCGACTGCGGTGCCGACGAGGGTCGCGGCGAGCGCGGCCACCAGGCCGACCAGCAGCGAGACCCGCAGTCCGTAGACGCAGCGCAGCAGCAGGTCGCGCCCGACGTCGTCGGTTCCGAAGGGGTGGGCCCACGAGGGCGGCCGGAGCCTAGCCGACAGGTCGACCGCCTGCTGGTCCAGCTGCGCCAGCGGCGGAACCACCAGCACCGCGAGCACGATCAGCGCCGCGACCACCGCCGAGGACCGCACCCGCAGGGCGCGCGTCGAGCGCCCGGCCTTCCCGGCGGGCCGCCACACCGCCTCAGCCATCGAAGCCCACCCTCGGGTCCGCCAGCCCGTACAGCAGGTCGGACAGCAGGTTCCCGGCCAGCACCGCCGCCGTGGCCGGCACGGTCAGCGCCGCGAGCAGCGGGAAGTCCACCGAGGTGGCGGCCTCCACGGTGGCCGCCGCGATGCCCGGCCAGGAGAACACGGTCTCCACGAGCAGCGCCCCGGTGATCAGCTCCGGCACCCGGGAGCCGATGAGCGTCAGCATCGGCAGCATGCCGGAGCGCAGCGCGTGGCCGAGCAGTACCCTCCGCTCGGCCAGCCCGCGGGCGCGGGCCCCGCGTACGGGGTCCTCGTCCAGCGCGTCGGCCACGCCCTGGCGGACGTACAGGTAGAACCAGGGGAGTTGGGAGACGCCCAGGACCAGCGCGGGCAGCACCAGGTGCGAGGCGACCTGTCCGGGGGTGACCACGTCGCTGCCGGCGTCCGTCAGACCGCCCGGGGGCAGCACCCCGAGCCGTACCGAGAAGAACCAGACGGCGAGCAGGGCGAGCCAGAAGGCGGGGGCGGCCTCCAGGGTGTGGGCGAGCGAGGTCGCGCACCGGTCCAGCGGGCCGCCCTTGCGGCGCGCGGCGAGCACGCCGAGCGCGGTGCCCGTCAGTACGGCCACGGCGAAGGCGCAGGCCGCGAGCAGCACCGACCAGCCGAGCCGCTCCCCGATGACCTCGGCCACGGGCCGGCGCATGACGGAGGAGGTGCCGAGGTCGCCGGTGAGGGCGGAGGTGAGCCAGTCCCACCAGCGCGGGATCAGGCCCTGGTCCACGCCGAGGTTGGCCCGCAGCTGGTCGAGTTCGGCCTGCGAGGCGGTCAGGCCGGCGGTGCCGGCGTAGGCCTTGACCGGGTCGAAGGGGGACAGGGCGGCGATGGCGAAGACGCCGAAGGTGACGGCGAGCAGGACGGGCCCGGCGAACAGGAGCCGCCGACCCGCCATCCGCGCCATCGGCCGCAGCGGCAGGCTCACTTCTGCTTCGGCTTCCAGCTCTCGACGTTCCACCAGGGCCCGGCGCCGAGCCCGTGGTCGTGCGGTTCGACCTGCGTGGTGAGCCCGTCCCACTTGTCGTTCACGACGTACAGGTGGTCGATGTGGGTGAGGAAGACGTAGCCCGGGTTCTTGGCGAGTTCGCGCTGCACGGTGTCGTACGCGGCCTTGCGCGCGGCCGCGTCGCCGCTGCGGCGGCCCTCGTCGAGCGCCCGGTCGACGGTCTCGTTGTCGTACCAGGCCATGTTGTTGAAGCCGTCGCCGCCGAGGGAGGACTTCAGCAGCAGGTACTGGTCGAAGTCGGGGTCGGCCGGGAAGCCGCCGCCCGCGAGGACCGCCTCGGTCTTCATCCGGGGTTCGATCACCTCCCAGGTGCCCGACTCGGTCCGGACCTCGATGCCGGCCTTCTTGGCGTCGGAGGCGAAGGCGAGGGCGTGGTCCTGGCGGATCTTGTCGCCGGAGGTGTACCAGAGCGGGAAGGAGGCCCGGACGCCGTCCTTGACGCGGATGCCGTCCGCTCCCGGCTTCCAGCCCGCGTCGTCGAGGATCCGCTTGGCCCGTTCGAGGTCGTGGGGGCGCTCGGTGCCGGCCGTGAACCACGGGCTGTCGGTGGGGAGCGGGCCGTACGCGGGCTTTCCGGCGCCCTCCAGGAGCCGGTCGACCATGGCCTCGCGGTCCACGGCGATGTCGAGGGCCTGCCGGACCGCCACGTCGCCGGTGACCTTGTCGTGGGTCGGCAGCGTCACGTTGCGGTAGTCGAAGGTCTTGGCCGCGTGGGTGCGCCGCGTCCGGTCCTTCTCAAAGGTCTTCGCGAGGTTGGGCGGCAGGATCGCCGCGTCGAGTTCGCCGGCGCGCAGCCGGGTGGCGCGTACGTCGTCGTCCTTGATGACGGCCATGGTGAACTTCTTGACCGCGGCCTCGCCGCCCCAGTAGCCGGGGTTGGCGCGGAAGCCGAGCTTCTCCCCCTTGGACCATCCGGTCAGCAAGTACGGGCCGGTGCCGACGGGCTTGGTGGTGAACTCGCCGCTGTTGACGTCCTGCCGCCCCGCTATGTGTTCGGGGGCGATGGGCAGCACGGTCCGCTCGGCGAACGGCGCGTAGGGGTTCACGACGAAGTCGAATTAGCTCGATCGTGTGATGGTCGGCCCGGAGACTTGCAGTGCGGTGGCTGGGCGGGGGTAGCGTGAGCGTGCGATCTGGGACGCCGGGTGCGGTGCCAGCGTGCGGGGCCCCTGCTCCACCGGAGTGATGGTTCAGGGCCTCCCCGTCGCCTTTGGCCGCATCCACATGGCCAGGTCGCGCAGGGAACCGACCTCCCGGGATCGGACCACGCACGGGATGCGTGTCACCGCCCCGGGGCTGAGTACGCCGGGGACCAGTGCGCCCAAGACCGTTCGGGGCGTGCGGCTGAGCGGGCTTTCGTTTCCGCACAGTCCAAAGGAACGGTACTTGAGCGTGAAGACGAAGGCGTCCTCGCCCCTCGCCTCTGCGTTCCAGACGGCGTCCACCTCGGCCTTGGAGGCGTTGTTCGTCTTCGGCCGGTGATCGTCTTGTACATGAAGACGACGTCCTTGGCCGAGGAGGACGCTCCGTCGCTGAACCTCAGCACCTTGACGCAGCCTGCACGTGCACCGGTCAACGGGGACCTCCGGCAGGCCCCGGCGAGCGCGGGCTTCACCGGATGGCTCCCAGTAGCGCCAGACGTCTTGCCCGGCCTGCGATCCGCGTGCCATATATGTCTAGACCTTTCCGAGGAAGCGGAGGACGGCACCCGTGCGACGCACCGCCCCGACGCTCGCCCTGTGCCTGGCCCTCGCAGGCCTGACGGCCTGCACCGCGCCCGACACCGAGCCCCCGCCCGCCCCCGCCGGGCTCACGGCCCAGGCCGGCAGCGCCACCAGCGTGCACGTCATGTGGGACGCGGCGGCCGAGCGCGAGGGCGTCAGCGGCTACCAGGTCTTCGAGGCCGGCGGCCTGGTGCGCGAACTCCCCGCCGAGAAGACCATGGTGGACGTCACGGGCCTCACCCCGCAGACCGGCTACGCCTTCACCGTCCGGGCCCGGGACGCCGCCGGGAACCTCTCCGCGCCGACCCCGGCCGTACGCGTGACCACCCCGGCGGCCAAGGCCGAGGACCGGCAGGCCCCCACCGCCCCGGCCTCGACCACGGCCCGCGCGACGGGCCCCCGGGCCGCCTGGGTGTCCTGGACCGCGGCGACGGACGACACGGGCGTGACCGCGTACGACGTCTACCAGGGCGGGGTGCGCATCCACACCGCGGAGCCCGGCGCCACCGGCACCGCCCTCACCGGCCTCCGGCCCGACACCGTCTACACCTTCACGGTCCGCGCCCGGGACGGGGCGGACAACTCCTCCCCCGACGGCCCGGCCGTCGACGTGACGACCCCGCCCGCATCCGGCGGGGGACCGGGCACCGCGCCCGCGGAGTTCACCGCGACCGCCTCCCCGGGCTCCGTCACCTTGACCTGGACCGCCCCGGACACCGGCCGCGAGACCAGCGAGTACGAGCTGTACGTCAACGGACGGGCCACGACCGTCATCCAGTTCGGCGCGGGCGCGGTCCCCAGCGGCCGGGCCGAGCACCGGCTCACGGTGACCGAGCCCCCGGGCACGGTCTGGGCCCTGAAGCTGCGGGCACGACTGCCCGACGGCAACTGGGGCGCTTTCTCCGCGGAGCGGAGCATCGCCCTCACAGGGTGAGTTTCGGCAACGATCTGGCCGGAATCGACCCGGTCGGATGAGAAGATCACGCACAATACATCCGTGTTCGGTGAGTACTCGGTCAACGACAATCAGGCTCCACCCGCCGGCGGCGATCCCGTGCCCGCCCCGGACCCCACGACGGGGAACCTCCCGCCCGGGCCCCCGGCCTTCATCGGCCGCGAGCGCGAACTGGCGCTCCTGCGCGGGCTGCTGGAGCAGCGGAGGCTGATCACCCTCACCGGTGTGGGCGGTGTCGGAAAGTCCCGGCTCGCCCTGCGGGCCGTCTCCGAAGCCGTCGGGCCGAGACCCGACGGCGTGTGGTGGGTGGAGCTGTCGCCGCTGCGCGATCCCGCCCTGCTCACCACGACCATCGCCCACGCCATCGGCCTGGCCGACCACTCCGCGCGACCCCTGGACGAGGAGTTGTGCGCCTGGATGGCCGACAAGCGGCTCCTGCTCGTCCTGGACACCTGCGAGCACCTGGTGGCCGACTGCCGCCACCTCGTGGGTGAACTCCTGCAGTCCGCACCCGGGTTGACGGTGGTGGTCACCTCGCGCGAGCCGCTCGGCTGCCCGGGCGAGGAGGTGGTCGAGGTCCGCCCGCTGCCCTGCGAGGGGGCCGACAGCGACGCCCTCGCCCTCTTCCGCACCCGCGCCCTGGCCGCGACCCCGCGGGCGGCGGCCGCCTTCGCGGACCCCGCCCGCGCGGCGGTCGCCGCCGAGGTGTGCCGACGCCTCGACGGCATCCCCCTCGCCCTCGAACTCGCCGGCGCCCGAATGCGGTTGTGGACGCTGGAGCAGATGGCCGAGCGGCTCGGCGAGCGCTTCGACCTGCTGTCGGACACCCGCGCCGCCGGACCGCCCCGGCACCAGACGATGCGCACCACGATCGGCTGGAGCCACGAGCTGTGCGAGCCGCTGGAACGGCTGCTGTGGGCCCGGCTGTCCGTGTTCTCCGGGGACTTCGACGTGGCCGCGGCCCGCGCGGTCTGCTCGGGCGGTCCGCTCGCCGCCTCGCGCGTGGAGCGCGTGCTGACGGGCCTGGTCGCCAAGTCGGTGCTGCTGCGCTCCGAGGAGCGGGGCGCGGGGGCCCGCTACCGGATGCTGGACACCATCCGCGAGTACGGGCACGACTGGCTGGGCGAGCTCGGCGAGGTGCAGCTCGTCTCCGACCGGCACGCCCACTGGTACGCGGCACTGTCCGAGGCCGCCGGCCGGGGCTGGCTGGGCCCGGGCCAGGTGGACTGGTACCGCAGGATCACCGCCGAGCACGCCCAGCTCCGCACCGCCATGGAACACCTCCTGGGCACCGACCCGGAGTCGGCCCTCGGGATGGCCGGAGCGCTGTGGTTCTACTGGTTCTCCTGCGGGCACGTGCACGAGGGCCGGAGCTTCCTCGAACGCGCGCTGGCGGCCGCCCCGCACCCGGGCCCGGCGTACAACCAGGCCCTGTGGGCGCTCGGGCTCACCGCGCTGCTCCAGGGCGACCTGGACACGGCCCGCGGCCTCGGCAAGGAGTGCACGCGCGGCGCCGCCGTGCTGGCGGACCCCGAGCGGGAACTGCGCGCGGCCTATCTGCACGCGGTGGCGGTCATGATGCCGGGCGATGCCGTACACGCCCTCGCGCTGGCCGGCCCGCGGGCCCGGGCGGGCCACGGCGGCCGCACCGACGGCCCGGGCTGGCTGCTGTGCAAGCTGGCCACCGGCTACGCCCTGTGCGACCTGCGGCGGTTCGAGGAGGCGGCGGAGGAGGCGCGGTCCCTGCGGGAGGCCTGCGCGGCGCTGGGCGAGCGCTGGCTGCGGGCCTACGCGGACTACATCCTGGCGGTGGCGGCGCTGGGCCTGGGCGAGCACGGGGAGGCCGCCCGGCACGTACGGGCGATGCTGTCCGGGAAGCGGCTGCTCGGCGACCGCTTCGGCATCGCGCTGGGCCTCGACCTGCTGGCCGCGGCGGTGGCGGCGCTGGGCGACGGCGAGCTGGCGGCGCGGCTGCTGGGCACCGGGCACGCCTGGTGGCGCACGGTGGGCCGGCCTCAGATGGGCTCGCCCTCGCTGACGGCCCTGCGGGACCAGGGCGAGCGGCAGGCCCGGGCGGCGATCGGCGACGCCGCGTACGAGACGGCCTTCCTGGGCGGAGCGGCCGCACCCACCGGCTGAACAGCGGCCGGTGGGCGGCGTAACTCCTCGGCTCCCGTCAGTACGGGAGGGGTTTTCCCGACGGTGTGCGCAGATCCAGGTCTCGGGGAGCGGGCTTGGGGACGGGCTTGCGGATCAGCTGCTGGCGCATGCTGCCTCCTGGCTCAGACCAGGGCCGGGCGGCGGGGTTCCACCGTCTGGCCTTCGGGGAGCAGTTCACCGGTGTCGTCGAAGACGACCACGCCGTTGCAGAGCAGGCTCCAGCCCTGTTCGGGATGGGAAGCCACGGTGCGGGCGGCGTCGTGATCGGCGCTGTCGGCGGACGGGCAGGGGGGCTGGTGGGAGCACATGGCGCACCTCCTCGCAGTGTGGGGCGGGAAGGCCGGTGGTCACCCGGTCGAATCCGCGATCCACGGTGGCGGTGAGTATTACTGATCGCCACCCCCCGGCGGAACCCATATTCGAGGTCCAGTTCAAGCTGTGTATGCCCGATTACCATGCGCTCACGCCCGTTATCCGGATCGTTCACCGGACGCCGGGTTCCTGGCGGAGGCCGACAAACCGGGCACTGCACGGCACGCCGCCCCTTTCTCCCCCGAACGATCACCGACCCACCCGGACCGGAACGACCTTCACAACCCGAACGCCCGTGTGCAGGATCACACCCACCTCCCACGGGGAGCGGCAGCGTGCGGATCGCCTCGGTGGGACCGGGTCAGAGGGGTCGGTCCGCGGCGCCGTGCCGGGGTGTCTCCGCCGGGGCACCGCCCCGACCGCACACCCCCGCTCACGGACACCGCCCCGCAGGGAACCGGCAGGGAACCGGCAGGGAACCGGCAGGGACTAGCGGATCGGCATGCCGGAGAGGGTGCGGGCGATGACGAGGCGCTGGATCTCGCTCGTGCCCTCGAAGATCGTGTAGATCGCGCTGTCCCGGTGCATGCGCTCCACCGGGTACTCCCGGGTGAACCCGTTGCCCCCGAGGATCTGGACCGCCTGCGCGGTGACCTTCTTGGCCACCTCGCTCGCGAAAAGCTTGGACATCGAGCCCTCCGCCGAGGTGAACGGCCGGCCCGCGACCGCCATCCACGAGGCCCGCCACACCATCAGCCGGGCCGCGTCGATCTGGGTGCGCATGTCGGCGAGCTGGAAGGCCACGCCCTGGTTGTCGATGATCGGGCGCCCGAACTGGGTGCGGGTCTTGGCGTAGTCCAGGGCGACCTCGTACGCCGCACGCGCGGTGCCCACGGCCATCGCGCCGACCGCCGGCCGGGAGGCCTCGAAGGTGGCCATCGCGGCGTTCTTGACCCGCTCCCCGCCCCCGCTGCGCGCCCGCTCGCGCGCCCGCGCGAGCCGCTCGTCCAGCTTCTCCTTGCCGCCGAGCAGGCACAACCCGGGAACCCGTACGTCCTCCAGCACCACCTCGGCGGTGTGCGAGGCCCGGATCCCGTGCTTCTTGAACTTCTGCCCCTGGGACAGCCCGGGCGTGTTCGGCGGCACGATGAACGAGGCGTGCCCCTTGGTCCCCAGCTCCGGGTCGACCACGGCCACCACGATGTGGACGTTGGCGATGCCGCCGTTGGTCGCCCAGGTCTTGGTGCCGTTCAGCACCCACTCGTCCTTGGCCTGGTCGTAGACCGCACGGGTCCGCATGGCCCCCACGTCCGATCCGGCGTCCGGCTCGGAGGAGCAGAAGGCGGCGACCTTCACGTCGTCCGGGGTGCCGTACATCTGCGGGATCCAGGTGCCGATCTGCTCCTCGGTACCGTTGGCGACGACGCCGATGGCCGCGAGGCCGGTGCCCACGATGGACAGGGCGATGCCCGCGTCGCCCCAGAAGAGCTCCTCCATCGCCATCGGGATGCCGAGGCCCGTCGGGTCGAAGAACTGCTGGGCGTAGAAGTCCAGGGAGTAGATGCCGACCTTGGCGGCCTCCTGGATGACGGGCCAGGGAGTCTCCTCGCGCTCGTCCCATTCAGCGGCGGCGGGCCGGATCACATCGGCGGCGAAGCCGTGGATCCATTCCTGCACCTGCTTCTGGTCGTCGTTGAGCTCCATGGTGAACTCCGCCATGTCCCCTCCAGCTGTCCGTACTCGTCCTAGCGCGTGTTACTAGCGGTAACCGGCGCGATCGGCACAGTCTGTTACCGGCGAGTAAGCACTGTCAAGCACGGCCGAAGGAGGTACGGCCGATTGGATCGACAGGGTGTGCGGGGTGTTACGTTGCGTGGGCGTCACGCACATCGCAAGGGCGGGGAGAGAAACACGTCATGGAGACCACTCAGCAGGCCGGCGAGCCCGGAGCGGCCGATCGCCGGCGGCGGGAGCTGCTCGAAGCTGCCGACCGGGTCGTACTCAGGGACGGCCCCAAGGCCTCCATGAACGCCATCGCGGCCGAGGCCGGCATCACCAAGCCCATCCTCTACCGCCACTTCGGCGACAAGGCGGGCCTCTACCAGGCGCTCGCCGTCCGGCACACAGACGCCCTGCTGGACTCCCTGCGGGCCGCGCTCGACGCCCCGGCCGAGCGCCGGAGCCGGGTGGAGCACACCCTCGACACCTATCTCGCCGCCATCGAGGCCCGCCCGCAGGTGTACCGCTTCCTGATGCACCCGGCCGAGGACTCGCACAGCGCCGAGCGAGGCTTCGACGTGGGCCTGCACTCGGCGCCGCTGCTGCGCAGGCTCGGCGAGGAGCTGGCGCAGGTGATCGGCGAACGGGTCGACCTCGGCCCCGGCGGGGAGCGCCTGGCGCGGGTCTGGGGGCACGGCATCGTCGGCATGATGCACGCGGCGGGCGACTGGTGGCTGGGCGAACGCCCCTGCGAGCGCGCGGAGCTGGTGGCCGCCCTCACGGACCTCCTCTGGGGCCGCCTGTCCACCGCCGGCAACCGAGAAAACGGCCCGGGCTTCTGACCCACCCCTCCGGCTCCGCCGGGCGAACTCCACCCCGCCGCGCCTCTCCGGCTCCGCCTGGCGCGCTCCAGCCCCTCCGGCGTTCGAGGAGCGGGTCCGGGCGGAGCCCGGTGCCCGGCGGAGCCGGGTTTCCCGGGACTCAGCCGCGCGGCGAAGCGGCCGCCGCGCCCCACGGGGTCTTGCGGATCGCCCGCCGCAGGCGACGGGCGCGGAGCCCCGTCACCCGGTCCGCGTACACCCCACCGGCAAGGTGGTCGCACTCGTGCTGCAGGCACCGCGCGAAGAACCCCGTCCCTTCGATCCGCACGGCCGCGCCGTCCGAGGTCACCCCCTCCACGACCGCCCGGTCGAACCGCACGGTGCCCGCCTCCAGCCCCGGCAGGGACAGGCACCCCTCGGGCCCGAGGAATTCGTCCCCGTCCGCCGAGACCAGCCGCGGGTTCACGACGTGCCCGACGTGCCGGACGTCCTCGTCGTCCGGGCAGTCGTACACGAACACCCGCTGCCCCACGCCGATCTGGTTCGCGGCGAGGCCGACGCCCTCGGCGGCGTACATCGTGGCGAACATGTCCTCGATGAGCCGGTCGAGTTCGGGGCCGAACTCGGTGACCTCCGCGCAAGCGGAATGGAGCACCGGATCACCGAGGAGGCTCATGGGGCGGACGTGGCCGGAGGTACCGGGGATGGGGCGCTGTCGCATGGCCGTAAGGGTACGACGGGCGAATATATGAGGAGATCTGACCTCGGGCGGGGGCGCCGCGGTCCGGGCCCGGGCAGGTACTGGATAGGCTGGGGCCGGTCGACGCAAGGAGGACAAGGGACGATGGCAGGCAACACGGAGCCGCTTTCGCCGCGGGCCAAGCTGGCCGTGACGGCGGGCAAGGCCGCGGCGGCGGTGTCGCGGGCCGCGGGACGCGGAAGCGGATCGGTGATCGGCGGCAAGGTCGCACTCAAACTCGACCCCGATCTCCTCGGAGCGCTCGCGCAGCATCTCGATGTCGTCCTCGTCTCCGCGACGAACGGCAAGACCACGACGACCCGGCTCATCGCGGAGGCCCTGCGGGCCAGCGGCCCGGTCGTCTCGAACGCGCTGGGCGCGAACATGCCGGCCGGCATCACCTCGGCCCTCGCCGGCGGCTCGGACGCCAAGTACGGGGTCATCGAGGTGGACGAGAAGTACCTGGCCGGAGTGGCCCGGGACGTCACCCCCAAGGTGATCGCCCTGCTGAACCTCTCCCGCGACCAGCTGGACCGCGCCGCGGAGACCCGCATGCTCGCGGAGAAGTGGCGCGAGGGGCTCCAGGGCTCCAAGGCGGTCATCGTCGCGAACTGCGACGACCCGCTGATCGTGTGGTCCGCCTCCTCGTCGCAGAACGTGGTGTGGGTCGCGGCCGGCCAGGAGTGGAAGGACGACGCCTGGTCGTGCCCCTCCTGCGGTGGCGTCATGCAGCGCCCGGGCGACGACTGGTTCTGCGGCGAGTGCGGTTTCCGGCGCCCCACCCCCAGCTGGGTGCTCTCGGGTGACCACGTGCTGGACCCGCACGGCTCGGCCTGGCCGATCCACCTCCAGCTGCCGGGCCGCGCCAACAAGGCGAACGCCGCCACCTCGGCCGCCGTCGCCGCGGTGTTCGGCGTGCCGCCGCAGGTCGCGCTGGAGCGGATGTACCAGGTGCAGGCCGTCGCCGGCCGCTACGACGTGGTGAACTTCCAGGGCCGTGAGCTGCGGCTGCTGCTCGCGAAGAACCCGGCGGGCTGGCTCGAAACGTTTTCCCTGATCGATCCCCCGCCCACGCCGGTGATCCTCTCGGTGAACGCGCGCGGCGCCGACGGCACCGACACCTCCTGGCTGTGGGACGTGCACTACCCGCGCCTGGCCGGCCACCCGATCTTCGTGATCGGCGACCGCAAGCTGGACCTGGCGGTGCGCCTGGAGGTCGCGGGGCTGGACTTCCGGGTGTGCGAGACCCTCGACGAGGCCGTGCAGCTCGCGCCGCCCGGACAGATCGAGCTGATCGCGAACTACACCGCCTTCCAGGACGTCCGCCGCCGCGTCGGCAACTAGCACCCTCAAGGACTCGAGAGCATGAGCGACAACAGCCTGCGTCTGGTGTGGGTCTACCCCGACCTGCTGAGCACGTACGGAGACCAGGGCAACGCCCTCGTGGTGGAGCGCCGGGCGCGCCAGCGCGGCCTGGACGTGCAGCGCGTGGACGTACGCAGCGACCAGCCCATCCCCACCTCGGGTGACATCTACCTGATCGGCGGCGGCGAGGACCGGCCGCAGCGGCTGGCCGCGGAGCGCCTGCTGCGCGACGGCGGCCTGGAGCGGGCCGTCTCGAACGGGGCGATCGTCTTCTCCGTCTGCGCCGGGTACCAGATCCTCGGCAAGGAGTTCGTCAACGACATGGGCCAGCGCCAGGAGGGGCTGGGCCTGCTGGACGTCGTCACCGTGCGCGGTGAGGGCGAGCGGTGCGTCGGCGACGTCCTCGCGGACATCGACCCGCGGCTCGGCCTGCCGCAGCTGACGGGCTTCGAGAACCACCAGGGCGTCACCCACCTCGGCCCGACGGCGAAGCCGTTCGCCCGGGTGACCATGGGCCGCGGCAACGGCACCGGCGACGGCACCGAAGGCGCGTACAACGACACGGTGTTCGGCACCTACATGCACGGCCCGGTGATGGCCCGCAACCCGCAGGTCGCGGACCTGCTGCTCAAGCTGGCCCTTGACGTGAACGCGCTGCCGCCCATAGACGACCGGTGGTACGAGGCGCTGCGCGCGGAGCGCATCGCCGCGGCGACGCAGCCCGCGTAGAGCCGCCCCGCACCAGATGTTCGGCCCGGTTTCCCCTGGTGGGAACCGGGCCGACGTGCGTTCGTACGACCGGCGGGACCAGGATGTGGAGGATGGTTCAGTCCACCGGCTTTCCGCTTGTAGGGTGACGGGTAGTTCCAACCGGACGACGTGGTCCGGTCGTCGGCCCACGTTGCAAAGGTCTCTCCTGCCATGCGCATAGGTGTGCTCACTTCCGGTGGCGACTGCCCCGGCCTCAACGCCGTCATCCGTTCCGTCGTGCACCGCGCCGTCGTGGACCACGGCGACGAGGTGATCGGCTTCCTCGACGGCTGGAAGGGCCTGCTGGAGGCGGACTACCGCAAGCTCGACCTCGACTCGGTGGCGGGCATCCTGGCCCGCGGCGGCACCATCCTCGGCTCCTCCCGGGTCCAGCCGGCGCACCTGGTCGACGGCGTGGAGCGGGCCCGCGGCCATGTCGCGGACCTGGGTCTCGACGCGATCATCCCGATCGGCGGCGAGGGCACGCTGAAGGCGGCGAACCTGCTCTCCCAGGCGGGGCTGCCGATCGTGGGCGTCCCGAAGACCATCGACAACGACATCGCGTCCACCGACGTCACCTTCGGCTTCGACACGGCCGTCGGTGTCGCCACCGAGGCGCTGGACCGGCTGAAGACCACCGCCGAGTCGCACCAGCGCGTGATGGTCGTGGAGGTCATGGGCCGCCACACCGGGTGGATCGCGCTGCACTCGGGCGTGGCCGCCGGCGCGCACGCGATCGTCGTCCCTGAGCGTCCGTTCGACATCGAGGAGCTCACGACGATCGTCGGCGAGCGCTTCTCCGCGGGCAAGCGGTTCGCGATCGTCGTGGTCGCCGAGGGCGCCAAGCCGCGGCCGGGCTCGATGGAACTGGAGGACGGCGGCACCGACATGTACGGCCACGAGCGGTTCGCCGGCATCGGCAACCGGCTCGCCGTCGAGCTGGAGAACCGCCTGGGCAAGGAGGCCCGGCCGGTGATCCTCGGCCACGTGCAGCGCGGCGGTACGCCGACGGCGTACGACCGGGTGCTGGCCACCCGCTTCGGCTGGCACGCGGTGGAGGCCGCGCACCGGGGCGAGTTCGGCATGCTGACCGCGCTGCGCGGCACGGACATCGTGATGGTGCCGCTGGCCGAGGCGACCTCGACCCTCAAGACGGTTCCGACCCAGCGTTACGAAGAGGCGCAGACGGTCCTGTGACGTGGCGCCCTTTCGGGCGCCCGTTTTGCCCTGGTGCCGCCCCCGCGCGCAGTAGCGTCCGGGGGCGGCACTACTGTGGTGGGGCACCACGGTCAAGGGAGTGAACAGATGGATCACAGCGGGCACGGCATGGGTATGGACATGGACCTGCCGCCCTTCACTCTCGGACGCGGGCTGGAGTTCTCCTTCGACTCCTTCTTCCTGTTCGGCTCGCTGCTCGGGCTCGCCCTGTACGGGTGGGGCGTGCTGCGGCTGCGCCGGCGCGGGGACTCCTGGCCGGTGGGCCGGACCATCGCCTTCACCATCGGCGTGCTGACCGTGGTCCAGGTGATGTGCACCAAGCTGAACGACTACGGCATGGTCATGTTCAGCGTGCACATGGTCCAGCACATGGTGATCAGCATGATCACCCCGATCCTGCTGCTGCTCGGGGCGCCGATGACGCTGGCGCTGCGCGCCCTGCCGCCCGCCGCGCGCGGCCACAAGGGCCCGCGCGAGCTGCTGCTGATGCTGCTGCACAGCCGGTACATGCGCATCATCACGCACCCGGCGTTCACGATCCCGATGTTCATCGCGAGCCTGTACGCCCTGTACTTCACCCCGATCTTCGACTTCCTGATGGGGAGCCGGACCGGGCACGTCGCGATGATGGTCCACTTCCTCGCGGTGGGCATCGTCTTCTTCTGGCCGATCATGGGCGTCGACCCGGGCCCGCACCGTCCCGGCTACGTGATGCGGATGCTGGAGCTCTTCGCGGGCATGCCCTTCCACGCCTTCTTCGGCATCGCCCTGATGATGGCGAGCGAGCCGATGATCAAGACGTACGCGAACCCGCCGGCCTCTCTCGGCATCGACCCGCTGCTCGACCAGCAGTGGGGCGGCGGCATCGCCTGGGCCTTCAGCGAGATCCCCTCGGTGCTGGTGCTGATCGCGCTGATGTACCAGTGGTACCACTCGGAGCAGCGGGCGGCGAAGCGGTCCGACCGGGCCGCCGACCGGGACGGAGACCAGGAGCTGGCGGCGTACAACTCGTATCTCGCCTCGCTCCGCGCGCGTGGCCAGTAGCGCGGGAGCGCTTTCGGGAGCCACCATGGGGCATGACCGGATCCGTGAAGGCGATGGCCGTCCTGACCTTCGCCGCCCTGGTGGGTGTCTCCACATATTCCGTGGCTCTCGGCAGCAACGGCTGGCTATGGTTCGGCTGGGTGGTCCTGGGGCTCCTGACCGCCGCCATGGCGGCCTCGCGCAGCGCGTGACCGAGGGCTCGCCCGGCTTGTCCTGACCTCGCGACCCAGCCGGTCGAGCAGGTCAGTTGATCATGCCGTCGCCCGGCAGTGTAGAAAGAGATCTCATACGACCGGTCCGGTCGACACATCACGCACATTCCTCGGGGGGAATCCGACCATGCGCACACGCGCGCTCCGCACCACATTCATATCCCTACTCGCCGCCTCCGCCATGACGGCCCTGGTCCCGGCCGTGGCCTCGGCCGCCCCGACCGCGATCGCCGGCGATCCGACCGACTGCAGGACCCAGTTCGGCGGTGACACCGTCGCCGTGCGCCCCGGCCAGCGCATCGAGTCGGGCGCGAGCCTGGCGGACAAGGTGAGCCCGACCGTCCTGGTCATGCAGGCCGACGGCAACCTCGTGCTGTACGCCATCGGCAACTCCGGCGGCTACAAGCTCCCGCTGTGGAGCAGCGGCACGTACGGCAACCCGGGCGCCTACGCCCTCATGCAGGAGGACGGCAACTTCGTCGTCTACAAGAAGGACGGCGGCCCCGACAAGGGCGGCGCCCTCTGGGCCACCGGCACGTACGGCGACGCGGCCAGCCCCTACCTCGGGGCGTACCTCGTCGGCGGCGAGTTCTCCGTCGAAGGCCGCAGCTACTACCCGACGTGGCGCACCCGCACTCGGGAGCAGCACGCCAAAATCTGCGCATCCCTCCCGGACCGCCCGCAGGGCTCCTGGTGGCCGCGCTCGTGGGCCGAGTCCGCCACCGTCTGGATGGTGCTCCAGGAGGACGGCAACCTCGTCATGTACCGCAAGCGCGACGGCAAGGCCATCTGGAGCAGCGGCACCTACGGGCTCAGGTACTCGGCGACGCTGGAGATGGACCCGAAGGGCGACCTGATCCTCCGCGAGGGCGACCAGGCGTCCACCGTCCGCTGGCACTCCGGCACCGACGGCAACCCGGACGCCTACGCGCTCCTCCAGGACGACGGCAACTTCGTCGTCTACAAGAAGGACGGCGGCCCCGGCAAGGGCGGCGCCCTCTGGGCCACGGGCACGTACAACAAGATCTGACCGCTCCCCGGGAGCGGATGCCGAGGGGCGGGGTGCGAAGGCACCCCGCCCCTCGGGCGTATGGTCCCCGCCCCTCCGGTCCGGGGCTGACCGTACGTAAGATGTGCGTGACAACGGGATGTCGACGGGAGCGGCCTGGTGTTCTACCACTTGCTCAAGCACGTGATCCTCGGCCCATTGCTGCGGCTGCTGTTCCGGCCCCGGATCGAGGGGCTGGAGAACATCCCCGAGGAGGGCGCCGCGATCGTCGCGGGCAACCACCTGTCGTTCTCGGACCACTTCCTGATGCCCGCGATCCTCAAGCGGCGGATCACCTTCCTCGCGAAGGCCGAGTACTTCACCGGACCCGGGGTCAAGGGACGGCTGACCGCGGCCTTCTTCCGCAGCGCCGGGCAGATCCCGGTGGACCGGTCCGGCAAGGACGCCGGGCAGGCCGCGCTGCGCGAGGGGCTGGGGGTGCTGGCCAAGGACGAGCTGCTGGGCATCTACCCGGAGGGCACGCGCTCCCACGACGGGCGGCTCTACAAGGGCAAGGTGGGCGTGGCCGCGATGGCGCTGCGCGCGGGCGTGCCGGTCGTGCCGTGCGCGATGGTGGGCACCTTCGAGATCCAGCCGCCCGGCCAGAAGATCCCGAACATCCGGCGGGTGACGATCCGGTTCGGCCGGCCGCTGGACTTCTCCCGGTACGCGGGGCTGGAGGGCGAGCGGGCCGTGCTGCGGGCCGTCACGGACGAGATCATGTACGCCATCCTCGAACTCTCCGGCCAGGAGTACGTCGACCGGTACGCGGCCGAGGTCAAGGCCGAGGAGGAGGAAGCACGGAAGAAGGCCCGGCGCTCCGCGCGCTGAGCCTTCTCCCGCGTCACTCTCCCGGTCTCCTTAGCGGACGGCCGGGAGCTCCTCCGGCGCCGGGAAGACCGAGGACTCGGCCGCGACATCGGAGTTCAGCGACCGCGCGGCGGCGGCCGGGGCGACCGGGGTGGCGTGCGGGGCGCACGTCACGTCCTGGCCGTCGACCTTGCCGGTCAGCAGGTAGGCGTCGACCCGCGTGTTGATGCAGGGGTTCAGCAGGCTGGTGACACCGTGCGAGCCGGCGTTCTGCTCGGTGATCAGCCGCGAGCCGCCGAGCCGGCGGTGCAGCTCGACCGCGCCCTCGTACGGGGTGGCGGCGTCACGCTCGGACTGGACGATCAGGACCGGCGGCAGACCGCGCTTGGCGTTCGCGCCGACCTCGATCGGGTTGTGCTGCTTGGACTTCCAGGTCGCGCAGGGCAGGTTCATCCACGCGTTGGACCAGGTCAGGAACGGGTACTTCTCGTGGAGCTTGGTGTTGTCCCGGTCCCACTTGGTCCAGCTGGTCGGCCACTTGGCGTCGGCGCACTCGACGGCGGTGTAGACGGCGTTGCCGTTCTCCGACGCCGCGTTGCCCGCGAGGTCCGTCATGTCCGGGGCGATGGCGTCGATCAGCGCCTGCTCGTCACCGGCGGCCCAGGCGGCGAACGTCTGGGCGACGGGCACCCACGAGGAGTCGTAGTACGGGGCGCCCTGGAAGAAGCCGATGAGCTCGGCCGGGCCGACGATCCCGCCGAGCGGGTTGGCCTTGGCCTTGGCGCGCAGCTCCTGCCACTTGGCCTCGACCTTGGCGCGGGTGTCGCCGAGGTGGAAGACCGCGTCGTTCTTGGCGACCCAGTCCTGCCAGTCGTTCCAGCGCATCTGGAAGGCGACGTCCTGGCCGAGGTTGGCCTCGTACCAGATGTTGTCCTGCGCCGGGTTGACCACGCTGTCGACGATCATGCGGCGCACGTGGTTCGGGAACAGGGTCGCGTAGACCCCGCCGATGTAGGTGCCGTAGGAGACGCCGAGGAAGTTCAGCTTCTTCTCACCGAGGGCGGCGCGGATGACGTCCAGGTCGCGCGCGGTGTTCGGCGTGGTCATGTGCGGCAGCATCTCGCCGCTGCGCTCCTTGCAGCCGTCCGCGTACTCCGCGGCGAGCTTGCGCTGGGCGCTCTTGTCGGCCGCGGTGTCCGGCACCGGGTCGGCCTTGGGGGCCTTCACGAACTCCTGCGGGTCGATGCAGGAGATCGGCGCCGAGTGGCCGACACCGCGCGGGTCGAAGCCCACGAAGTCGTACGCCTTGGCGGTGTTGACCCACAGCGGGCTCTTGGTGGTGGAGCGGCGCGGGAAGCGCATGCCCGAACCGCCGGGGCCGCCGGGGTTGTAGATGAGCGCGCCCTGGCGCTCTTCCTTGGTGCCGGTGCTCACCGCGCGGTCGACCGCGATGTCGATGGTCTTGCCGAAGGGCTTGGCGTAGTCGAGCGGGACCTTGACCCAGCCGCACTGGATCGGGGCGGCGAAGCCCCAGTCGGCGGGACAGTCCTTCCAGTCGATCCCGGCGCGGGCCGCGCGGGCGGCGGCGAGCTGGACGCCCAGCGCCTCCGGGACCCCGTTGTCACGGCCGGTGGTGGCCGCCGAGGCCGGCGTGGCGAGCAGCATGCTCGCCGCCAGCGTCCCGGTGATCAGTGTGGCGGCGCTCCCCAGCGCCGCGTTGCGTATCACGTGGTTGATCCCCCTGCGTCAGGTACGGCATGGGCGGCCGGATTCGGCCGCCCGTGTGCAGGGGGATCCTTGCGCCTTACCGGGAGTTGGCGACAGAGCGGGATCAAGTTCTTTGCCAACCCGATAACCGGCGAGGTGTGTACCGCTGAGCGGTGTCTGCTTCGTCCCGTGTTCGCCGCCTGGTCACCGGGCGTAGGACGCGCCGGCCGCGTCGAGCAGCGCGCGCAGGGCGAGCGCGTCCGGGGCGAGGGCCGTGACGAGAACGGCGGGCCCGGCCAGCGGAGTCACCGCCGCGCACTCCCCCAGCATCCCGGCCGCGGGCGGCCGCTCGGCGAAGTCGGGGTCCACAATGAGGAGTTGGCCGAGCGCGCGGTGCCCGGCGAGGCCCGCCGGGCCGTCCCAGCCGGCGGGCGCGCCCGGCCCGCAGGCGAGTTCCTGGTCCAGCAGCGGCCGCCCGCCCCGGGTGACGGTGAGGCGGCTGCGCAGCAGGCCCGGGGGTTCGCCGCAGCGGCCGAGCACCTGCTCCTCGCGCAGCACGAGCCGGGCGGTGGGGGCCAGTCGGACGCGGGTGCGCACCCGCAGCTCGCTGCCGCGTACGGAGACCAGCGGCTCCGGCAGCCAGAGCACTGACGCCCCGTCCTCCAGCGTCAGGTCCACGTCGTACCGCGCGGGCTCGCCGCCGCGGCCGGGCAGCGCCAGGGTGGCCGCCGCCGAGCCCAGCGAGAGGCTCGCCCCGGGCCCGACGGCGGCCTCGACAGCGAGGTGGTCCCCGCCGAGGGGTGCGCTCATCGCGCCGACCAGCATCACGCCGGCCCCGGCGCCGGCGCCCCGGGTGCGGCGCAGGGCGAGCGGCCCTTCCCCGGCCAGCAGCGGCAGGGCGGTGCCGCCCCGCCCGTCGGCTGTGGCGCGGATGCGTGCGGTGGCCCGCACGCCCGCCGCGGGCGGGGAGACGGGGGGTGCGCTGGTCACCGTACGGCCCAGGCGGCGATCCGCTCGCGTACCCATGCCGCGACCGGGGCCACGCCTTCGGGGCCGCGCAGCGACTGGAAGGCGACGGGCAGTTCACCGCGCTGTGCGGCGGCGTCGCGGGCCATCCGGTCGAGGTCGGAGCCGACGTGGGGGGCGAGGTCGGTCTTGTTGACGACGAGGAGGTCGGCGGTGGTGACGCCGGGGCCGCCCTTGCGGGGGATGTCGTCGCCGCCGGCCACGTCGATGACGAAGATCTGGGCGTCGACCAGGCCGCGGGAGAAGGTGGCGGTGAGGTTGTCCCCGCCGGACTCGACGAGGATCAGGTCGAGCGGGCCGCTCTCGCGGAAGGCCTCTTCCAGTTCTTCGACGGCCTCCAGGTTGGCGGAGATGTCGTCGCGGATGGCGGTGTGCGGGCAGGCCCCCGTCTCGACGGCGGTGATCCGCTCGGGCGGCAGGACGGCCTCGCGGAGCAGGAACTCGGCGTCCTCGCGGGTGTAGATGTCGTTGGTGACGACGGCCATGGAGAGCTCGCCGCGCAGGGCGCGGCACAGCGCGGCGACGGTGGCGGTCTTGCCGGAGCCGACGGGTCCGCCGAGGCCGATGCGCAGGGCGCGGCGGGTGCCGTCGGGGCGTAGGGGTTCGGCGCTGTGGGTGTGCCGGTGGGGGTAGGTCACGGCGTGGTCGAGGTGCATGGGGGTGTCTCCTTGTGGGGGTCAGGAAGCGAAGAGGCGTACCGGCCAGTCGGCATGGGCCTGCGCCGAGATGTCCAGCAGGGGCGAGGACGCCGCGGGCAGCGCGTCCAGGCCGTCGGTGCGGGCCAGCAGCGCCGCTCCGGCCGCCTCGGCGGACACGGCGTCGAGGTCGGGGGCGAGCCGGGCCAGGACCCCGCTCGCCTCGAAGGGGTCCAGGCCGAGCAGCCGTACGGTCGCGGTGGCGGGACCGCTGACGCTCTCGTACGCCGCCACGTGCGCGGCGTCGAGCGGACCGAGCCCCGCTGCCCGGGCGGTGACGCCGAGCACCACGGGCTGGTGGGCTCCGCGCGGGAAGGCGGCGGCCAGTGCGTCCAGTTCGGGCGCGGGCCAGGTGGCGCGGGCGGCGCGCAGCAGCTGCCGCCCGAGCCGCCGGGCGGCGGTGCGCAGCGCGGGCACGGGGGTGCGGGCGTCGGCGGCGGCGTCGAGCTCCGCCGGGTCGAGCCCGAGGGCGGCGGCCGCGGCGAGGGCGGCGGCGGTGAGCCCGGAGGTGTGCAGCCGGCCCCGGCAGAAGTCCTCCAGGGTGGCGGCGTCGTGGATCCGGCCCGCCTTGCAGGCGGCCTCGGTCCCGCCGGAGTGGGCGTGTCCCCCGGCGGGGAAGCGGCCGTCGGCGAGGACGAGCAGCGCGGCGAGGCTCATCAGAAGAGGAAGTATCTCTGTGCCATGGGCAGTTCGGCCGCCGGTGCCGGTTCAACGGCCTCGCCGTCGATGGTGACGGTGAAGGTGTCGGCGTCGACCTCGACCCTCGGCATGGCGTCGTTGTTGCGCATGTCCGCCTTGCCGACCTTGCGGGTGCTCTCGATGGCCGTGAACTGCTTGCCGAGGCCGAGGCGTTCGGGCAGTCCGTCGTCGAGGGCTGCCTGCGCGGTGAAGTTGAGCGAGTTCAGGGCGGGTGCGCGTCCGTGGCTGCCGAACATCGGGCGGGGCAGGATGGGCTGCGGGGTGGGGATGGAGGCGTTGGCGTCGCCCATCTGCGCGTAGGCGATCTGGCCGCCCTTGATGACCAGTTCGGGTTTGACCCCGAAGAAGGCGGGGTTCCACAGCACCAGGTCGGCGAGTTTGCCGGTCTCGACCGAGCCGATCTCGCGGGCGAGCCCCTGGGCCACGGCGGGGTTGATCGTGTACTTGGCGACGTAGCGGCGGGCGCGGTGGTTGTCGGCGGGTCCGTCGCCGGGGAGGAAGCCGCGCCGCTTCTTCATGACGTGGGCGGTCTGCCAGGTGCGCAGCACGACCTCGCCGACCCGGCCCATGGCCTGGGAGTCGGAGGAGATGATGGAGATGGCCCCGAGGTCGTGCAGGACGTCCTCGGCAGCGATGGTCGAGGGCCGGATCCGGGATTCGGCGAAGGCGAGGTCCTCGGGTACGGCCGGGTTGAGGTGGTGGCAGACCATCAGCATGTCGAGGTGTTCCTCGACGGTGTTGACGGTGTGCGGCCGGGTGGGGTTGGTGGAGCTGGGCAGGACGTTCGGCTCGGAGACCACGGTGATGATGTCGGGTGCGTGCCCGCCCCCGGCCCCTTCGGTGTGGTACGAGTGGATGGTCCGCCCGGCGATGGCCGCGAGGGTGTCGGCGACGAAGCCGGCCTCGTTGAGGGTGTCGGTGTGGATGGCGACCTGGACGCCGGTCTCCTCGCAGACGCCCAGGCAGGCGTCGATGGCGGCGGGGGTGGACCCCCAGTCCTCGTGGATCTTGAATCCGAGGGCGCCGCCGCGCAGTTGGGAGTGCATGGCCTCGCGGGAGGTGGTGTTGCCCTTGCCGAGGAGGCCGATGTTGACCGGGTAGGCCTCGAGGGCCGCGAACATGCGGGCCAGGTGCCAGGGTCCGGGGGTGACGGTGGTGGCCTTGGTGCCCTCGGCCGGACCGGTGCCGCCGCCGACGAGGGTGGTGATCCCGGAGGTGAGGGCCTCCTCCACGATCGTCGGGGAGATGAAGTGTACGTGGGCGTCGATGGCTCCGGCGGTGACGATCTTCCCGTTGCCCGCGATGATCTCGGTCTCGGGGCCGATGACCAGGGCCGGGTCCACCCCGTCCATGGTGTCGGGGTTGCCGGCCTTGCCGATGCCGCAGATCCGGCCGTCGCGGATGCCCACGTCGGCCTTGACGATCCCCCAGTGGTCGAGGACGACGACCCCGGTGATCACCGTGTCGGGAGCGCCCTCGGCCCGGGTGGTCCGGGCCTGGCCCATGGACTCGCGGATCACCTTGCCGCCGCCGAAGACCGCTTCGTCGCCGGCCCGTCCGGGGCCGCCGGCCAGGTCCTGTTCGATCTCGACGAAGAGGTCGGTGTCGGCCAGCCGGATCCGGTCTCCGGCGGTCGGCCCGAAGAGGTCCGCGTACACCTGCCGGGAGATCTCAGCCATCGAGCGGCCCTCCGGTCTCCCCGCGCAGCCCCGGCACGGTGCGCAGTCCGGCCAGCGGTACGAGGTCCACCGCGACCGGGATGCCGGGCTCGAAGCGCACGGCCGTGCCGGCGGCGATGTCGAGGCGCAGCCCCCGGGCGGCGAGCCGGTCGAATTCGAGGCCGGGGTTGGCCTCGGCGAAGTGGTAGTGGGAGCCGATCTGGACGGGCCGGTCGGCGGCGTTCAGCACGGTGAGGCGGGTGACGGGGCGGCCCTCGTTGAGGAGCACCGGTCCGTCCCCGTAGGCGATCTCGCCGGGGATCATGCGGGTAACTCCCCTTCAGACGATCGGGTCGTGGACGGTGACGAGTTTGGTGCCGTCCGGGAAGGTCGCCTCGACCTGGACGTCGTGGATCATCTCGGGGATCCCCTCCATGACCTCCCCGCGATCGAGGACGGTGCGGCCGGAGGCCATCAGCTCGGCCACGGTCCGGCCGTCGCGGGCCCCTTCGAGGATGTGCGAGGTGATCAGCGCGATCGCCTCGGGATGGTTGAGGCGGACTCCACGCGCCCTCCGTTTCGCCGCGACGTCGGCGGCGACGTGGATGAGCAGTCTTTCCTGCTCGTGCGGTGTCAACTGCACAGGTATCACCAAGTTTCCGGGACAAGGTCAACTTCGATGCCGGGCGACCCTAGCGGCCGTCAACACTCTGTTGACCTGCACGTATCCGAGCCAAGCGTGTCTTGCCCAACGCAGAGGAAGGCTTTCCGTCCCGACCACCGCCGCTTTACCGGACCATGGGTGATCATTGGCGGTCGAACGTGAACCCACGCTAGGGGCCGCGCTTTTCCGCAGAGTTAACCCACGTTTCCGGGAGGCAACCGGTTCAGTCCGGTTGCCCGCGGCCGGCCGTTCCGTATACAGATCTGCACCCGGAAGACCCATGGAGGAGACACGTGTTCGTCAATCCCGTCCGCCACATCACCTTCGACGCGCACGACCCGTACAAGACCGCCGAGTTCTGGTCCGCGGTGACGGGCTTCCCCATCCACCCGGACGACGAGGCGGGTGACGACGAGGTCCTGCTGGATCCGGGGCAGCCGGGAGTGCCCGGGCTGCTGTTCATCCGGGTGCCGGACGCCAAGACCGTCAAGAACCGGGTGCACCTGGACATCCAGCCCGCCACGGGCACGCGGGACGAGACGGTCGAGCGCCTCGTCGGGCTCGGGGCGAAGGTCGTCGACGACCGGCGCGCGCCGGACGGAGTTCTCGGCTGGGTCGTCCTCGCGGACCCGGAGGGCAACGAGCTGTGCATCGAGCGCAGCGCCGCGGAGCGCGCCGCGTCGGCCTGACGCGGAGGTCAGCAGCCGGTGCCCGTCCTCGCGGGCGCACCGGCTCCGACGGTCCACGGCAGGGCGATCCACACCGTCTTGCCGCCGTCCTCGGTGGGGGTGACCGAGAGCCGGCCGCCCGCCTCCGCGGTGAGCCAGCGGATGATGACCATGCCCCGGCCGTTGTCCTGCTGGACGGCGGCCGGAAGGCGCTTGGGCCACCGCGGGTGGCTGTCGGTCACCCCGATCCGCAGCCACTCCTCCCGTTCCAGCCGGACGTCGACGGTGAAGGTGGGCGACTGGCCGAAAGTGTGCTGTACGGCGTTGGTGGCGAGCTCCGAGACGATCAGCCGGACGCTGTCCGCGGTGTCCGCGGCATCGGGAAGTCCCCATTCGCCCAGCACCTCCGCGACGTAGCGGCGGGCGGTGGCGACCGAGGCGGGATCGCTCGGCAGAGTGACGGATGCTTCCTGGTGATCTGCCATGGCGACGGTCCCTTTCCCACCGGGGCCAAGCCGCCCCGGATCTGTGCTGGACGCCAGAGTGCCACCCCACGCACGGCCGCATCCGGCGTTTCCTCAAGATATGCATATATCTGTCGCTCGATGCGGTGAACTCTGCTACGGAAGAGCGTATTTGGACGGCAGACTGGTGCGAGCTGTGCCGGTGGAAGGAGGCGGGTGTGCAGCACGGTCCCGCGGTGCGTCGGCGCAAGCTCGGCGAGGAACTGCGTGCCCTGCGCGACCGGTCCGGACTCACCAGTGGTGAGGCGGCCCGGATCGTGGGATGGCACCAGTCGAAAATCAGCCGCATCGAAACAGGCCGCAGTGGCGTGAAGCCCGAGGACATCCGCCTGCTCCTCGACGCCTACGGGGAGATCGTCAGTCCCGAACAGCGCGCGCTGCTGGAGGCGCTGTCCGTGTCGGCGGCTGGCCCCGGACCGGGCGCCGACACCGGGCGGGGCCGCCAGTGGTGGCACGACTACCGGGGGCTGCTGCCGCAGGAGTACCGGGACTTCATCAGCCTGGAGGCCGGTGCCCGGTCCGCCCGGACGGTCGAACTCTCGGTGGTGCCCGGGCTGTTGCAGACCCCCGGGTACGCGCGGGCGGTGACCCGGGCCGCGCTGGGCGGGCTCCCGGAACCGAAGGTGGACGCGCTGGTCGACGTACGGCTGGCCCGGCAGTCGGTACTGCGGGCCGATCCCCCGCTCGAGCTGAGCGCCGTACTGGACGAGGCGGTGCTGCGCCGGCAGATCGGCGGTCCCGGGGTGATGGCGGAGCAGCTGCGGCATCTGGTGGAGGTGGCGCGACTGCCGCAAGTGCGGCTACAGGTACTGCCGTTCAGCGTGGGGGGTCATCTCGGCCTCACCGGGCCGTTCGTCATTTTCTCATTTCCGAACATCGCCGATCTGGATGTGGTGGTACTCGACCATTTGACGAGTAGCCTCTATCTGGAGCGGAAGGAAGACCTAGAGGCGTACAGCGCCGCGTTCCGCACCATCCAGGCGCACGCCCTCCCGCCCCGGCACTCGTCGGATCTCATCAGCGCCCTCGCTGACGACGCGTAAGGAGGCACCCCCGTGTCCGCAACCCCGTTATCGACCAGCGGACTTCTGAACAGCGCGCGGTGGCGGCGGAGCAGCCGCAGTACCGGAATGAACAACTGCGTGGAAACGGCCGTCCTCGGTGGCGGCCTGCTGGCCGTCCGCGACTCCAAGCGGACGGACGGCCCGGCCGTGCTCTTCACCGGGCCGGCCTGGGACGGCTTCCTCGCACAGGTCCGGGCGGACGTTCCCTCGTAACCCCGCCTACCGGTCCGTGGCTCCGGCCGGAGCGGTCCGCAGGATCGTCCCGACGGCCCGGTCGATCTCGTCCCCCGTGAGATCCGCCCGAGCGGTCAGCCGCAGCCGGGAGATGCCGTCCGGCACCGACGGCGGCCGGAAGCACCCCACGGACAGACCTGCCTCGCGGCAGTCGGCGGCCCACTGCAGTGCCGCCGAGGCCGACGGGGCCCGAACCGACACCACGGCCGCGTCCGGCCGGGCCGCGGTCAGGCCGGACGCGGTGAGCCGCCCGTACAGCTGGGCGGCCACCTCGCGGGCGCGGTCCGCGCGCTCCGGTTCCCGCCGGAGCAGGCGCAGGCTCGCCAGGGCCGCGCCCGCGGCGGCCGGGGCCAGCCCGGTGTCGAAGATGAACGTGCGCGCGGTGTTGACCAGGTGCCGGATGACCTTGGCCGGGCCGAGCACGGCTCCGCCCTGGCTGCCCAGGGACTTGGAGAGGGTCAGCGTGGCGACCACCCCGGGCGCGCCCGCGAGCCCGGCGGCGTGCAGCGCGCCCCGGCCGCCCTCGCCCAGCACGCCGAGCCCGTGCGCGTCGTCCACGACCAGGGCGGCGCCCTCGTCCCGGGCGGCCGCGGCGTAGTCGGCAAGCGGGGCGGCGTCCCCGTCCACGGAGAACACCGAGTCGCTGACCAGCAGCGCCCGGCCCTCGTGCGCGGCAAGCGTCTTGCGCGCGGTGTCGGGGTCGGAATGCGGGATGACCGCGGTCTCGGCCCGCGAGAGGCGGCAGCCGTCGACGATCGAAGCGTGGTTGCCGGCGTCGGACACGACGAGCGTGCCCCGGTCGCTGAGCGCGGTGACGGCGGCCAGGTTGGCCGCGTATCCGGAGGAGAGGACCAGGGCGGCCTCGAAGCCGCAGAAGTCGGCGAGCTCCCGTTCCAGTTCGGCGTGGAGTTCGGTGGTGCCCGTGACGAGCCGGGATCCGGTGGCGCCGCCGCCCCAGCGACCGGCCGCCTCCCGGGCGCCGCGGACGGTCTCGGGGTGCCTGGTCAGCCCGAGGTAGTCGTTGCTCGCGAGGTCCAGCAGCGGCGAGGTCTCGGGCCGCGGGCGCAGTGTCCGGACGAGCCCGGCCTCCGCGCGGGCGCTCTCCGCGGCGTCGATCCAGGCGAAGACGTCCACGGGGTCGGGCGTGTGCTGGGGCATCGGCGGCATCGGCAGTCCTCGCGTTTTGTCGGCAGTCCACAGACCAGCCCGACCCTAGCCGCCGTTACTCGTGCGTCAGGTGTGGTGATACACACACTCCCATCCGGCCATGTTGTGCGATCTCTCCTTGGCCGGGAGTGGTCGTGTAGGCCAGGATCGGCATCATGGACCTGCTGAACACCCTGGTGGACAAGGGGCTGCGGCGCGAGCTGCCGACCCGCGAAGAGGCGCTCGCCGTGCTGGCGACTTCCGACGACGAACTGCTCGACGTGGTGGCCGCGGCCGGCAAGGTGCGCCGCCAGTGGTTCGGGCGTCGGGTCAAGCTGAACTACCTGGTCAACCTGAAGTCCGGCCTGTGCCCGGAGGACTGCTCGTACTGCTCCCAGCGCCTGGGGTCGAAGGCCGAGATCCTGAAGTACACGTGGCTGAAGCCCGAGGAGGCTTCCCAGGCGGCCGCCGCGGGTGTCGCGGGCGGCGCGAAGCGGGTCTGTCTGGTGGCGAGCGGCCGCGGTCCGACGGACCGGGACGTGGACCGCGTCGGCAAGACCATCGCGGCGATCAAGGAGCAGAACGAGGGCGTCGAGGTCTGCGCGTGCCTCGGCCTGCTCGCCGACGGCCAGGCGGAGAAGCTCCGGGACGCGGGCGCGGACGCGTACAACCACAACCTGAACACCTCCGAGGCCACCTACGGCGCGATCACCAAGACGCACACCTACGCGGACCGCGTGGACACCGTGCAGAAGGCGCACGCGGCGGGCCTGTCGGCCTGCTCCGGCCTGATCGCGGGCATGGGCGAGAGCGACGAGGACCTCGTCGACGTCGTCTACTCGCTGCGCGAGCTGGACTCGGACTCGGTGCCGGTCAACTTCCTCATCCCCTTCGAGGGCACCCCGCTGGCCAAGGAGTGGAACCTCACCCCGCAGCGCTGCCTGCGGATCCTCGCGATGGTCCGCTTCGTCTGCCCCGACGTGGAGGTCCGGATCGCGGGCGGCCGCGAGGTGCACCTGCGCTCGATGCAGCCGCTGGCGCTGAACATCGCCAACTCGATCTTCCTCGGCGACTACCTCACCAGTGAGGGCCAGGCGGGCCAGGCGGACCTCGACATGATCGCGGACGCCGGCTTCGAGGTGGAGGGCGCCGGTACGACCACCCTTCCCGCGCACCGCTCCGACGCGGCGAAGGCCGCGACGGGCGGCGGCTGCGGCTCGCACGGCGGCGGCGCCTCGGTCTGCGGTTCGGCGGCGGGCTCCGCGGACTCCGGCGCCGAGGCCGGCTGCGGCTCGGCGTGCGGCGGCTGCGCCGGGCACGCGGAGGCGACGCCGGTACCGGCGCAGGCCGAGGCCGGCGAGGTGCGCTCGGACCTGGTGGCGGTGCGCCGCCGCGGCGCGGGGACGGACGTCGCCCCCAATGCCTGATCGGCACGACCCGCTGTCGGCCGGCGCGGAACTCCTCGCGCTGGACCGGCAGCACGTCTGGCACCCGTACGGCCCGATGCCCGGGCGGCAGGAGCCGCTGGTCATCGCCTCCGCGTCGGGGGTCCGGCTGCGGCTCGCCGTGCCCTCGCAGGGGCAGGGCCACGAGGAGCTCGTCGACGGCATGTCCTCCTGGTGGTCGGCGATCCACGGCTACAACCACCCGGTGCTGAACGAGGCCGCCACGACGCAGCTGGGCCGGATGTCACACGTGATGTTCGGCGGGCTCACCCATGAGCCCGCCGTCCGGCTCGCCGCGAAGCTCGTCGAGATCACCCCGGCCGGGCTCGAGCACGTCTTCCTCGCCGACTCGGGCTCGGTGTCCGTGGAAGTCGCGGTCAAGATGTGCCTGCAGTACTGGCGTTCGCTGGGCCGGACGGGCAAGACCAGGCTGCTGACCTGGCGCGGCGGCTACCACGGGGACACCTGGCAGCCGATGGCCGTGTGCGACCCCGAGGGCGGCATGCACGAGCTGTGGCAGGGTCACCTGCCGCGGCAGGTCTTCGCGGACGCCCCGCCCGGCGGTTTCGACACCCCCGTGGACCCGGCGTACGCGGACCACTTGCGCACCCTGATCGCCGCGCACGCCGACGAGCTGGCCGCGGTGATCGTGGAGCCGGTGGTGCAGGGGGCCGGCGGCATGCGCTTCCACAACCCGGGCTATCTGCGGGTGCTGCGCGAGCTGTGCGACGAGTACGGCGTGCTCCTCATCCTGGACGAGATCGCGACGGGCTTCGGCCGGACGGGGGCGCTGTTCGCCGCCGACCACGCGGGGATCACCCCGGACGTGATGTGCCTGGGCAAGTCGCTGACCGGCGGCTACCTCACGCTCGCCGCGACCCTGTGCACGGAGCGGGTGGCGGACGGGATCTCCCAGGGCGAGGTCCCGGTCCTCGCACACGGGCCGACCTTCATGGGCAACCCGCTCGCGACGGCCGTGGCCCTCGCCTCCATCGACCTGCTGCTCGGCCAGGACTGGCCGACCGAGGTCAAGCGGATCGAGGCGGGCCTGCGCGAAGGTCTCGCGGGCGTCGCCTCGGTGCCGGGCGTGAAGGACGTACGCGTCCTGGGCGCGATCGGCGTGGTCCAGCTCGACCACGCGATCGACATGGCGGCCGCCACCCGGGCGGCCGTGCGCGAGGGCGTGTGGCTGCGCCCCTTCCGCGACCTGATCTACACCATGCCGCCGTTCGTCACCGGCGACGACGACGTGGCCCGTATCTGCCGTGCGGTGCGTGCGGCGGCCGAGGAAGGCTGAGATGTCCGTACTGGTCGTGTCCGGCACCGGTACCGAGGTCGGGAAGACCGTGGTGACGTCGGCGATCGCGGCCGCCGCGGTGGCGGCCGGCCGCTCGGTGGCGGTGCTCAAGCCCGCGCAGACCGGTGTCGGCCCGCAGGAGCCGGGGGACGCCGCGGAGGCGGTCCGGCTGGCCGGCCCCTGCGTCACCGCGGTGGAACTGGCCCGCTACCCGGAGCCCCTGGCCCCGGATACGGCAGCCCGCCGCGCGGGACTGCCCACGCTCTCCCCGCAGCGGATCGCGGAGGCCGCCCGGCAGCTGTCGCTCTCCCACGACCTGGTCCTCGTCGAGGGCGCGGGCGGCCTGCTGGTCCGCTTCGACGAGGCGGGGCACACCCTGGCCGACGCGGCCCGCCTGCTGGACGCGCCGGTCCTGGTGGTGGCCGCGGCGGGCCTCGGCACGCTCAACTCCACCACCCTCACCGCGGAAGCCCTCCGGGCCCGGGGGCTGGCGGGGCTGGGCGTGGTGGTCGGCAGCTGGCCCGCCGACCCTGACCTGGCCGCCCGCTGCAACCTGGCGGACCTCCCGGCCTCATCGGGCCTCCCGCTCCTGGGTGCGGTCCCCGGGGGCTCGGGCGGCCTGGCGCCGGAGGACTTCCGCGCGGCAGCCCCCGGCTGGCTCGCCCCCGCCCTTTCGGGCACGTGGTCGGCCGCGTCGTTCCTGGCGGCCTGGCCGGCGTAACGGGCGCCCCGCGGGGCGGCCCGGCCGTGGCCGGGCCTCAGGCGAACGGCTTCACCCAGCGGCGCCAGTGGTCTTCGCGGTGGTAGCCGGCCGCGGCCCACACCCGGTGCGCCCGCTCGTTCGCTTCGAGGACCATCGCGTCGCCGCGCCGTCCGCCGACGGCGACGAAACGCCGTTCCGCCGCTTCGAGGAGCGCGCCGGCGATCCCCCGCCGACGGTGCGACGGCAGCACGGCCAGCCGGTAGAGGGAGGCGCGCCAGCCGTCCCAGCCGGCGATCACGGAGCCGACGAGGCGCCCGTCGGACTCCGCGAGGATCAGGGCTTCGGGATCGCGCGTGACGAGGCCCGTCACGCCCTCCACGTCGTCCGTGATGGACGTGCCCTCCGCGGCTTCCTTCCAGAAGGCGAGCACGTTCTCGGCGTCGGCCGGCACGGCGGCCCGTATGTGCAGCTCGGTCATGATCGGGAGCCAAGCACGCCCGGCCCGCGGCCCGCCACCGACTTCCGCCCTCCGAGACGCGGGCCGATCCGCCGAAAGAATGATCCGTTCTCTTTGCCCTTCCTTTACGCTGTGGGCAGGCAACCTCCCCGAACGACCGAAAAATGAAAGGTGTGAGCGTCCGCCCATGGGCGAGCCTCCCAGCCCACGACCCTCCCGATCGCGACACCGCGCGGTACCCCTCCTCCTGGCCGATCATGGGACGGAGGTGATCGACCGATGACCGAGGTGCTCCTGCTCGTCGTGGCACTGCTGCTCTGCCTTGCCTGCGGAGTCTTCGTCGCGGCCGAGTTCTCGCTGACCACCGTCGAGCGCAGCGAACTCGAACGGGCCGTCGAGCGCGGCGAGCGCGGGGCCGACAGCGCCCTGGCCGCCGTCAAGACCCTGACCTTCCAGCTCTCCGGCGCCCAGCTCGGCATCACCGTGACCGGCCTGGTCATCGGCATGATCTCCAAGCCGTCGATCGCCGCCCTGCTCCAGGGCCCGTTCGAGGCCATGGGGCTGTCGGCCGGAGCCGCGTCCTCCACCGCCCTGATCCTGGGCACCGTGCTGTCGACCATCGTCCTGATGGTCGTCGGCGAGCTGGTGCCGAAGAACTGGGCGATCTCCTCGCCGCTGGCCATCGCCAAGCGCGTGGCGACGATGCAGCGGGTGTTCAGCCGGGCCTTCCGGCCCCTCATCAGCCATCTGAACACCACCGCGAACCACACGGTCCGCCGCTTCGGCATGGAGCCGGCCGAGGAGCTGGCCTCCGCGCGCACCCCGCAGGAGCTGGTCGCGCTGGCGCGGCACTCCGCGAAGGCGGGCTCCCTGGAGAAGGACACCGCCGAACTGTTCGTGCGGACCCTGAACCTGGCCGACCTGACCGCGGAGAACGTGATGACCCCGCGCGTCCAGGTCACCGCCCTCGACGTGCAGGCCACCGCCGAGGACGTGGCGAACGCGACGCTGGCCACCGGCCTGTCGCGCTTCCCGGTCTACCGGGGCAGCCTCGACACCGTCGTCGGCACGGTCCACATCAAGGACGTGCTGGCGCTGTCCGCCGAGGAGCGCCACCGCACGCCGGTCTCGCAGCTGCTGCGCGAGCCGCTCCTCGTACCGGAATCGCTGACCGTGGACCGGCTGCTGGACCGGCTTTCCGGCAGGCAGACGATGGCCGTGGTCATCGACGAGTACGGCGGCACGGCCGGTGTGGCCACCCTCGAGGACATCGTCGAGGAGGTCGTCGGCGAGGTCCGCGACGAACACGACCCGCACGAGACCCCGGACCTGGCCCCGGCCGGTACGGATGCCGACGGGCGGGCGCTCTACTCCGCCGACGGCGCCGCCCGCACGGACCAGCTCCAGCGGATCGGACTGCGCGTGCCCGACGGGCCGTACGAGACCCTGGCCGGCCTGATAGCCACCGAGCTGGGCCGGATCCCGGTGGTCGGCGACAGCCTGGAGATGGGCGGCTGGCGCCTCGACGTGGTGGACGCGAGCGGGCGCCGGGCGGCGCGGGTGCTGCTGCACGTGCCGGCCGATTCCGAGGAGCACAAGGGCGGGGAGGGAGCCCGATGACCGCGATCCAGCTTCTGATCGGCCTGGCGACGCTCGTCGTCAACGCCTTCTTCGTCGGCGCCGAGTTCGCGCTGATCTCGGTCCGGCGCAGCCAGATCGAGCCGTACGTCGAGCAGGGCGACCGGCGGGCCCGCGCGGTCCTGTGGGGCCTGGAGCACGTGTCGGCGCTGATGGCCGCCGCCCAGCTGGGCATCACCCTGTGCACCCTGGTGCTGGGCGTGGTGGCGGAGCCGGCCATCGCGCACCTGCTGACCCCGTTGTTCGACCTGGTCGGGGTACCGGACGGCGTGACGCACGCGATCTCCTTCGTGGTGGCGCTGGCCCTGGCGACGTACCTGCACATGCTCTTCGGCGAGATGGTGCCCAAGAACGTGGCGCTGTCCGAGCCGGTGCGCACCGCGCTGCTCCTGGGCCCGCCGCTGGTGACCCTCACGCGGGCGCTGCGGCCGGTGATCTTCGCGATCAACGCCTTCGCCAACGCGCTGCTGCGGCTGCTGCGGGTGGAGGTGAAGGACGAGGTCGCGGCGACCTTCTCGGACGACGAGCTGGCGCGGATCGTGAGGGACTCCAGCGAGGCGGGGCTCATCGACGACCGGGCGAGCGAGCGGCTGCACGACGCCCTGGAACTGGGCCGCCGGCCGGTCACCGACGTGGTGCTGCCCGCGGACCGGGTGGTCCCGGCCCGGGAGGACATCACTCCGTCCGGGCTGGAGCGGCTGTCGGCGCAGTCCGGGTACTCCCGCTTCCCGGTGATCGACGCGCAGCGCCGGATCCTCGGCTATCTGCACGTCAAGGACGCCCTGGACGCGGAGCCGGACGCGCGCGACGAGCCGTTCCCGGTGACGGCGCTGCGGCCGATCGCGCAGATCCGGGCGGAGACCCCGCTGGACGACGTGCTGACCGCGATGCGGCGCAGCCGTACGCACCTGGCCGCGGTGCTCGGGCCGGACGGCGCGATGACCGGGCTGGTGACGATGGAGGACGTGCTGCGCGAGCTGTTCAGCCGGCCGGCATCGGCCTAGCGGTTGCGGTCCCCGGCCCTGCGGGGCCGGGGTACCGCGCGGTAACATCACTCCGCCATGGAGATGAATGTGCGCTACACCAGTTTCGTCGCGGTCGGCGACTCCTTCACCGAGGGCATGTCCGACCTGCTCCCCGACGGCTCCTACCGGGGCTGGGCCGACCTGCTGGCCGCCCGCCTGGCGGCGCGCGAGCCGGCCTTCCGCTACGCGAACCTCGCGGTCCGCGGGAAGCTCATCGGGCAGATCGCCGAGGACCAGGCGCCGGTGGCGGCCGCGATGGGCGCCGACGTGGTGGCTCTGGTGGGCGGGCTGAACGACACCCTGCGCCCCAAGGTGGACATGGGCCGCGTCCGGGACCACCTGGAGGCAGCCGTGGACCTGCTCGCTCCCTCCTGCAAGCACCTCGTCCTCATGCGCTCCCCGGGGCGCAACGGCCCGGTGATGGAGCGCTTCCGCCCCCGCATGGAGGAGCTCTTCGTCATCATCGAGGAGCTCGCGGCACGGCACGGCGCCCTGGTGGTCGACCTGTACGGGGCTCCCGCGCTCGGGGACCCGCGCATGTGGGACGTGGACCGGCTGCACCTGACCGCCGAGGGCCACCGCAGGGTCGCCGAGGCCGTCTGGCAGACGCTGGGCCTGCCCGCCGAGCTGGACTGGCGCGCCGAGCTGCCCGCGGCCGAGCCCCCCGGCTGGGCGGCCCGCCGGGCCCAGGACCTGAGCTTCGCCGGGCAGCACCTGCTCCCCTGGATCGGCCGCCGCCTGACGGGCCGCTCCTCCGGGGACGGCCGCCCGGCGAAGCGCCCGGAGCTGCTCCCGTACGCGCCCCGCGAGGACTCCTCGCTCTCGTAGCAAGGCACAATCCGCAGTGGGCCCCTACCTGCGTAAACGCACAGCCGGGGCCCAAGTAGAATCCCTACACGTGACAGCCAAGCCCCGCATCCCCAATGTCCTGGCCGGCCGCTACGCCTCCGCGGAGCTCGCCGTCCTGTGGTCCCCCGAGTACAAGGTGACGCTGGAGCGGCGGCTGTGGCTCGCCGTGCTGCGCGCCCAGAAGGACCTCGGCATCGAGGTCCCCGACGCGGCCCTCGCCGACTACGAACGCGTCCTGGAGACCGTCGACCTCGCCTCCATCGCCGAGCGCGAGAAGATCACCCGGCACGACGTGAAGGCCCGCATCGAGGAGTTCAACGCCCTCGCCGGTCACGAGCACGTCCACAAGGGCATGACCTCGCGCGACCTCACCGAGAACGTCGAGCAGCTCCAGATCCGGCTCTCCCTGGAGCTGGCCCGCGACCGCACCGTCGCCGTCCTGGCCCGCCTGGGCAAGCTGGCCGGCGAGCACGCCGAGCTGGTCATGGCCGGCCGCTCCCACAACGTGGCCGCGCAGGCCACCACCCTGGGCAAGCGCTTCGCGACGGCGGCCGACGAACTCCTCGTCGCCTACGACCGCCTGGAGAACCTCCTCGACCGCTACCCGCTGCGCGGCATCAAGGGCCCCGTCGGCACCGCGCAGGACATGCTCGACCTGCTCGGCGGCGACGCCGCCAAGCTGGCCGACCTGGAGCAGCGGATCGCCACCCACCTCGGCTTCGCCCAGGCGTTCACCTCGGTCGGCCAGGTCTACCCGCGCTCGCTCGACTACGACGTGGTCACCGCCCTGGTCCAGCTGGCGGCGGCGCCCTCCTCCATCGCCAAGACGATCCGCCTGATGGCCGGCCACGAGCTGGTCACCGAGGGCTTCAAGCCCGGCCAGGTCGGCTCCTCGGCGATGCCGCACAAGATGAACACCCGCTCCTGCGAGCGTGTGAACGGCCTGATGGTCATCCTGCGCGGTTACGCCTCGATGACCGGCGAGCTGGCCGGCGACCAGTGGAACGAGGGCGACGTCTCCTGCTCCGTGGTCCGCCGCGTGGCCCTGCCGGACGCCTTCTTCGCCTTCGACGGCCTCCTGGAGACCTTCCTCACGGTTCTCGACGAGTTCGGCGCCTTCCCCGCCGTCGTCGCCCGTGAGCTGGACCGCTACCTCCCCTTCCTGGCCACCACCAAGGTGCTGATGGGTGCCGTGCGGGCCGGGGTCGGCCGCGAGGCCGCACACGAGGTCATCAAGGAGCACGCGGTGGCCTCGGCCCTCGCGATGCGCGAGCAGGGCGCCGAGCGCAACGAGCTCCTCGACAAGCTGGCCGCCGACGAGCGGATGCCGCTGGACCGGGCCCAGCTCGACGCGCTGATGGCCGACAAGCTGTCCTTCACTGGCGCCGCGGGCGACCAGGTGGCGGCGGTGGTCTCCCGCATCGAGGCGATCGCCAAGCAGCACCCGGAGGCCGCCGGGTACGCACCGGGGTCGATCCTCTGACCCCCGACGAGCTCGACGCCGCCCGTGACCGCGTCCTCCCGGACGTGGTCGCGGGCGGTCTGCGTGTGCTGTTCTGCGGAATCAACCCGGGTCTCCTCTCCGCCGCGACGGGCCACCACTTCGCCCGCCCCGGCAACCGCTTCTGGCCCGTCCTGCACCTCTCGGGCTTCACCCCGCGCCGGCTGGCCCCCTCGGAGCAGGAAGATCTGCTGACCTACCGGCTCGGCATCACCAACGTCGTGGCCCGCGCCACGGCCCGAGCGGACGAGCTGACCGCCGAGGAGTTCCGCGAGGGGGGCCGCATCCTCACGGCCAAGGTGGAACTCCTGCGCCCCCAGTGGCTCGCGGTGGTCGGCGTCACCGCCTACCGCACCGCCTTCGGCGAGCGGAGGGCGCAGATCGGCCCCCAGGACCGGACCATCGGCTCCACCCGCATCTGGGCCCTGCCCAACCCCAGCGGCCTCAACGCCCATTGGACCGCCGAGACCATGGCCCAGGAGTACGCCCGCCTCCGCGCGGCCGCCGAAGCCCCCGAGCCCCCCGGGGCCTAGGGCGGGTCGATCACCGTGACCCCTGCCATCAGCAGGTAGGGGTCGCCCTCGTCCCACTGCGCCACGTAGGCCACGAGCCAGTGGTCTCCGGCCTTCCACACGTGCACGTGGTCGGTGCTGTTGCTCAGCTCGTCCCAGGGCTCCGGTATCTCCTCGCCGTCGAACCCACGCGCCCTCAGCGATACCAGGCTGAAGACCTGCGGCTCTCCCCACCGTTCGGTCAGGGCCTGGGTCAGCGCCCCGTACTCGGCGTTGATCTGGTCGGCCGCCTCGCTCCGGCCCGCCCCGCCGTCCTCCCAGAAGTCCGCGGTCCGCCCCACCGGGACCAAGTGGTAACCCGGGCCGCTGCTCTGCCCGCCGGACCAGACCGGCTCACTCGGGAACTCCTTCGCCCGGAGCCGGTCGATCGTGTCGAGATGCTCTGCCGTGGTCATACCGTCAGTATCCCGACCCCCACTGACAACTGGCCCGCCGTCACGCGTCCCGGCGCCGCACCGCCAGCCAGCCGGCGAACACCGCGGCTCCCGCCCACAGCGCCATCACGCCGAGGCCGGTCCAGGGACCGAGGCCGTCCTGTGCCTGGGAGTGCATCACCATCTGTCCGGCACGGTCCGGCAGGAACCGGGCCACGCCGCCCGAAGCCTCGCCGACGACGAACGAGACCAGCAGGACGAACGGTATGAGCAGGCTCAGCACGGCCGTACCGCTCTTCAGCAGGGCGGCCAGCCCGGCCGCGAACAGGGACATCAGGGCGAGGTAGAGCCCGCAGCCGACGATGGAACGGTAGGTGCCCGGGTCGCCGAGCTCGATTGCGTAGGGTCCCATGAAGGCCTGTCCCGCGACGAAGGTGACCAGCGCGGTGGCCTGGCCCATCAGCAGGGCCAGTCCGCCCACCAGCGCCATCTTCGACAGGTAGAACCGGGTGCGGTTCGGCACCGCGGCCAGCGAGGTGCGCAGCGCGCCGTTCTGGAACTCGCAGGACAGTGCGCCCGCTCCGAAGGTCATGGCGGCGATCTGACCGAAGAGGAGTCCGTAGTAGGCCGCGAAGAGCGGGTCCGGGCCCATGCTGCCGGCCTCGGCCCGGCCTATCGCCGCAGCGGTCAGCACCTGGATGCCGGCGGTGGCGGCGAATATGGCCATCAGCGCCCCGCAGGTGCCGCGCAGGGACCGTATCTTGATCCATTCCGAGTGCAGGGCGGGGACGGTGGGCAGAGCGGCGCGCATGGTGATGCCTCCTGGGGGTCGGGAACGTCAGCGGGTTGCGGTGAACTGCGCGTGATCGGCCGTGAGGTCGAGATAGGCCTGCTCCAGCGAGGCGCGCTCGTCGGAGAGTTCCAGCATGGGGATGCCTTCGCGGGCGGCCATGCCGCCGAGCTCTTCGGCCCGTATGCCTTCGACGGTCCATCGCCCGTCGTCCGCGGTCACGAGTTCGAAGCCGTCTCGGGCCAGGGCGGCCCGCAGCCGGATCGGGTCGGAGGTGCGCAGGCGGACCCTCCGGGTGCTGCGGGCGTCGATGAATTCCTTCATCGATGTATCGGCCAGCAGCTTTCCGTTGCCGAGCACGATCAGGTGGTCGGCGAGTGCCGAGGTCTCCGACATCAGGTGGCTGGAGACCAGGACGGTGCGTCCTTCGGCGGCGAGTCCGCGCATCAGCTCGCGGATCCAGATGATGCCCTCGGGGTCGAGGCCGTTGGTCGGCTCGTCGAGCAGGAGGACGCCGGGGGCGCCCAGCAGCGCTGCGGCTATGCCGAGGCGCTGACGCATCCCGAGCGAGAAGGTCTTGATCCGCCGCTTGGCCACGGAGGCCATCCCGGCCTGCTCCAGGACCTCGTCCACCCGGCGGGTCGGCATCCGGCCGGCCGCGGCGAGAAAGCGGAGGTGGTCCCGGGCGGTGCGTCCCCCGTGCGCCGACTGCGCGTCAAGGAGGGCGCCGACCCGGTGCAGCGGGTCCGGGATGTCCAGGTAGCTCCGACCGCCGATGGTGGCGGTGCCCGATGTGGCCCGGTCCAGGCCCAGCAGCAGCCTCATCGTCGTGGACTTGCCGGCGCCGTTGGGGCCCAGGAACCCGGTGACCCGCCCGGGCAGGACATCGAAGGTGAGGCCGTCCACCGCACGGTGGGTGCCGTACTCCTTGGTGAGTTCTCGGATCTCGATCGTGTTCATGCCTCAAGATTCGCCGGGGGCCCCACCCCCTGCCCTCCCCCACGTGGGGGGATCGTCTCCCCCACGTGGGGGAGACGGCGGCCCGTCACCGACTGTCAGGATGAGGACATGTACCAACTGCTCCGTGCGCCGCTTCGCGGTGTCACGTACACGCGCTGGCTCCATCTCCTCGTACCGATCCTGCTCCTCTCCATCTGGATGTTCATAGGGCCCAAGTGGCCGTGGATGCCCGCGGTGATCGTCGCTCCGTTCGGGCTGATCCCCTGGGTGCGGCTGGCCGAGGGGCTCCAGGCGCAGTTCCTGCTGACCCCGCACGAGCGCGGCCGGCACGACGGATCCATCAGCACCGCGCCGTCCGCGCGTTGGGGGGACCGCTGGCGTACGGTCGCCTGGCTGGAGATACGTCTCGTCCTGGCGGGCGCGGCCATGCTGGCGACGGTGTGGCTGCCGATGACGGCTCTGGAACTCGGCCTCACCGCCTCGGGGCGCGTTCTCGGGGCGGACGACACGATCCTGCCCTTCGTCCCGCCGCGCTGGGTGGCCTTGTTCCTCGTGCCGGTGCCGCTGGTCCTGCTGCTGGTCATCGTGGTCCTGCTCGGCGAGGCGGTCACGGCGACAGCGGCCAGGCTGCTGGGCCCCTCGGCGGCCGAGCGGCTCAGCGCGCTGGAAGCGCGGACCGAGCAGCTGCTGGAACGGGCACGGATCGCCCGGGAGTTGCACGACTCGATCGGGCACGCGCTCACCGTGGCGGTCGTCCAGGCGGGAGCCGCCCGGGCCGCGGGCGATCCGGAGTTCACCGAGCGCGCGCTGTGCGCGATCGAGGAGACCGGCCGGGCCGCGATGGAGGACCTGGAGCGGGTGTTGTTGGTGCTCCGGGAGTCCGCGCAGACTCCTTCGCAGCGGCCCACCCTGGCCGATGCCGACCGGCTGCTGGAGTCGGCGCGCGCTTCGGGTGCCCCCGTGGAAGCCGAACTGTCCGGTCCGCTGGAGAAGTTGCCGGGCCCTGTGACACGGGAGGGGTACCGGATCCTTCAGGAGGCGCTGACCAACGTTCTGCGGCACAGCGGCCCGGTTCCGGTCCGGGTGCGGATCGAAGTGGCCGTGGGAACGCTGGATTTGGAGGTCACCAATCCGCTGTCGGCGGAGCCTGCGGTGACGACGGGCCGCGGCTCCGGTCTGCGCGGCATCCGGGAGCGGGCCGCGCTGCTCGGCGGAGAGGCCCAGACCGGGCCGTACGAGGGCAACTGGAGGGTGCGCGCGCGGCTTCCGCTGGAGCGAATACGCTGACCCGATGCCGGTCACCGTACTGCTCGTCGACGACGAACCCCTGGTGCGCGCGGGTCTGCGCGCCGTCCTGGAAGCCCAGCCCGACATCGAGGTGGTGGGTGAGGCGCCCGACGGGGCCTCCGTGGTCCCGCTCGTGCGGCAGCTGCGGCCCGACGTGGTGGCGATGGACGTACGGATGCCACTGCTCGACGGGATCGAGGCGACCCGGGCGATCCTGAAGACGGTGGACTCCCCGCCGAAGATCCTCGTGGTCACCACGTTCGAGAACGACGAGTACGTCTACCAGGCACTGCGGGCCGGCGCGGACGGGTTCCTGCTGAAGCGGGCCCGGCCGTCGGAGATCGTGCACGCCGTGCGGCTGGTGGCGGAGGGCGAGACGCTGCTCTTCCCCGCGGCTGTCCGCGCCCTGGCCGCGGAGTACGGAAACCGGCAGGCCCGGGCCGTGCTGGAGCGGGCGGCTTTGACGGAGCGCGAGGAGGCGGTCCTGCGGCTGATGGCACGTGGACTGACCAACGTGGAGATCGCGGGCCGGCTGATCGTCGGCACGGAGACGGTGAAGTCGCACGTCAGCGCGATCCTTGGGAAGCTGGGGGCGCGGGACCGGACCCAGGCCGTGATCATGGCGTACGAGTCGGGGTTCGTCTCCCCGGCCTGAGTGGAGCGATGAGTTCCGGCCGATGGGGGGCTGGTTCTCGCCGCGACACCGGGTGCGCAGTACCATCCGGCTGACAGACTCACCAGCTGGGAGGACACACGTTGGGGCAGCTGACCGGCGGAGATCCCTCTCTGCTCAGGCGGATCAACTCCGCCGTGGTGCTGCGGGCACTGCGCGCGGCCGAAGCGCCGACCCTCACCGACCTCACCCGGGTGACCGGGCTCTCGCGACCTACCGTCGAAGGGGTCGTGGAGGGGCTGATGGCGACCGGACTGGTCGTCGAGGCCGAGGCCGAGGAAGGCGCGCGGCGCCAAGGACGGCCGGCGAGGCGGTTCCGCTTCCGGGCCGAGGCGGGGCACCTGCTGGGCATCGAGATCGGCTCGCACCGCGTCGCCGTGCTGCTCGCCGGGCTGGACGGCCGGGTCATCGGCGCGGGCACGAAGGACGTCGCGGAATCCGCGTCGGCCGACGACCGGCTGGAGAAGGTCCGCTCCGCCGTCGCTGACCTGCTGCGCAGGGCCGGGGTTCCCCGGGACTCCCTGCGCGCGGTCGGGGTCGGCAGCCCCGGGATCGTGGAGGCGGACGGCACGGTCCGCCTCGGCACCGCCCTGCCCGGCTGGACGGGACTGCCCCTGGGGGAACGCCTCCAGCGCTCGTTCCGCTGCCCGGTACAGGTGGAGAACGACGCCAACGCCGCGGCGGTCGCCGAGCATTGGAAGGGTGCCGCGCGGGACACCGACGACATCGTGTTCGTCATGGCGGGACTCAGTCCCGGCGCCGGCTCGCTGATCGGCGGCCGACTGCACCGGGGCTTCGGCGGGGCGGCCGGCGAGATCGGCGCCCTGCACCTGCTGGGCCGTGAGGTCACGCCCGAGAAGCTGCTGTCGACCACCGGGGAACCCCTGCATCCGCTGGACGAGCCGGCGGTCGCCGAGGTCTTCGCGATGGCCAAGCGGGGGGACGAGCGCGCCGTGGCCGCCGTGGAGCGGTTCCTGCAACGGCTGGTGCACGACGTGGCGGCACTGGTCCTGGCGATGGATCCGGAGCTCGTGGTGGTCGGCGGCTGGGCGGCCGGGCTGGACGGGGTCCTTGATCCCCTGCGCCGGGAACTGGAGCGCTACTGCCTGCGCCCTCCGCGGGTGGCGCTGTCCCTGCTCGGCGAGGCAGCGGTGGCCACCGGCGCCCTGCGCCTCGCGCTGGACCACGTGGAGGAAGAGCTCTTCGCGGTGGAGAAGACGGTCACGGCCCGCCGCCGCTGACGGCGCCGCGCGGCCGAACACCGGGAGCGAGCACGCGCACGGGTACGGCCCGCGCCCGGCGCATGCCGGACCCGGGCCGTACCCGAAGAACACAGAGGCCAGGACGCCCCTCACCGGCGGGCCGGGCCCGCCCGAACCGCCCCGGCGTCGAGCTCGGGCCCGCGCGGCCTCAGGAGGCGACGCGCGGCTCGTGCGTGATCTCGACGTCGCCCGAGTCGCCGAAGGTGAGGCGGCAGGTGTCGGCGCGGTAGGTGGCCACCGAGACCGCGGCGGTGCCCGCGGCGGTGAAGTAGCGCGTGGTGACGAGGAGTACGGGCGCGCCGGGCAGGCGGTCCAGTTCCTTGGCGTCGTCGGCGCGGGCGGAGCCGAGCTCCACCGATCGGTCCTGGCCGTCGAGGACCAGTCGCTGCAGCTCGCGCAGGACGGCGCGGGCGCGGGCGGGTCCGGCGGGGGCCTCGATCTCGGGGAGACCGGGCACCGAGGCGGCCGGGACGTAGAGCAGTTCGGCGGCGACGGCCTGGCCCTGGGTGACGCGGGTCCGCCGCACGGTGTGGACGGGCGCGTCGGCGGCGAAGCCCCCGCCGGTGCCCAGCAGCTTCAGCACCGCGGCCGAAGGCAGGGTCTCGGAGGCGTCCACCGGCTCCCAGCCGTCCGCGTGCTCGCCCGGCCAGCTGTGCCCGGCGGTGCCGACGGCGACACCGACGCGCGGCGGGGCGACGGTGGTTCCGACGCCGCGGCGGCGCTGCAGGCGGCCCTCGAGCTCCAGCTGCTCCAGCGCCTGGCGCAGGGTCGCGCGGGCGACGCCGAAACGGGCGGCGAGCTCACGCTCGTTCGGCAGGACCTCGCCGACGGCGAAGTCCTGGTCGAGCGCTTCGCTGAGGACGGTCTTGAGGTGCCAGTACTTCGGCTCCGGCACCGTGTCGAGCTGCGTGGTCCCCACCCTGACTCCTCCTGCCATCGCCGCACTCGCCGTGTGTTCCAGCGGCAGTTCCGCGCCTTTGTTTATTAAAGGTTCCTGCACTATCCCTGCGACGATAGGACGGTGCACCCCCTTGGTCAAGACCAATGCTGACCCCTGCACCGGGCAGATCGGGCATATGTATCAAGCCGTTCACGGGATGTTCTCGAATGCACCGGAGGCTTGTAGTCAAGGGCTACCGGACGGTAATCATGGGACGGCATTACTGACAGCCCGTCTCACACGCGTCCAGCCGACGAGGAGCAGCATGACCGCCACGGTCTCCTTCACGATCGATTCGCCGCTCGGCCCCCGCACCGCCACCGTCGCCTACGAGCGCAAGGGCGCGGGCGAACCGCTCCTCCTGCTCCACGGGATCGGCCACCACCTCCAGGCCTGGCACCCGGTGACCGACATCCTGGCCGCCGACCACGATGTGATCGCCGTCGACCTGCCCGGCTTCGGCGCCTCGGAGCCGCTGCCCGAAGGCGTCCCCTACGACCTGGCCACCGTGCCCCCGGCGCTCGGGGCGCTCTGCGCGGCCCTCGGTGTCGAGCGCCCGCACGTCGCGGGCAACTCCCTCGGCGGACTGCTCGCGCTCGAAATGGGCCGGACCGGCCTCGCCCGCTCGGTCACCGCCCTCTCCCCCGCCGGGTTCTGGACCGAGGGCGAACGCCGCTACGCCTTCGCCACCCTCCTCGCGATGCGCGCCGGCGCCAAGGCGCTGCCGCGCCCCGCGCTGGAGCGGCTCGCGCGCGGCGCCGCGGGCCGGGCGGCGCTCACCGGCACCATCTACGCCCGCCCGGCCCGCCGTTCGCCCGAGGCCGTGGTCGCCGAGACGCTCGCCCTGCGCGAGGCGACCGGCTTCGAGGCGACCCTGGCCGCCGGTGGCTCCGTACGGTTCACGGACGACGTGCCCGGCCTGCCGGTCACCATCGCCTGGGGCACCCGCGACCGGCTGCTGCTGCGCCGCCAGGGCGTACGGGCGAAGCACACCGTCCCCGGCGCCCGACTGGTGCGGCTCCCGGGCTGCGGCCACGTCCCGATGAACGACGATCCGGCACTCGTCTCCCGAGTGATCCTGGACACCGCCCGCACCCGGCAGCTCTCCGCCGCCTGACCACGGGGGCGGGCGACCGGGCACCGGAGGACAGAACGACCGGGCGACCGGGCACCGGACGGCCGAAAGACGCAACGGCCGAACGGCCGAGCGGCAGGCGGCTGTTCATCCCCGGTTCGCGTGGGCGACGCGGCCGGGCCGGGGTGCGGCGGCACCCTGGTCCGAACCACCCCCGCCCGCCCCTGGAGACGCACCGATGGCACCGATGCCGCACACCCGACGGTCCCTGATCGGCGGTTCCCTCGCCCTGTCCTCCGCACTGTTCGCCACTCCGGCGCTCGCGGCCCCCGCCTTCGCCCGCTCCGGCCGGCCGAACGCGCTCTGGGGTGTGCAGTCCGGCGAGATCACCGCCCACTCGGCCACCGTCTGGACCCGTTCGGACCGCCCGGCGCGGATGTACGTGGAGACCTCCCCGAGCGAGGCGTTCCGCTACGCCGTGCGCCGCCACCGGGGTCCGCTGCTCGGTCCCTCCGGCGACTTCACCGGGACGACCGTGCTCCGCGACCTCCCGCCCGGGCAGCAGATCCACTACCGGGTGGTCCTGGCCGACCCCGACGACCCGCGCCGCACCTCCGAGCCCCTCCACGGCAGCTTCCGCACCACCCCCGTCTCCCGCCGCCACGACGTGCGCTTCCTGTGGTCGGGGGACCTGGCGGGCCAGGGCTGGGGCATCAACCCCGACGTCGGCGGCTACCGCGTCTTCGAGGAGATGCGCCTGCGCAACCCCGACTTCTTCCTCTTCAGCGGGGACACGATCTACGCCGACGGGCCGATCAAGCCGTCCGTGCCCCTCCGTGACGGAACCACGTGGCACAACGTCACCACCGAGGAGAAGTCGAAGGTCGCCGAGACCCTCGCCGAGTTCCGCGGGAACTTCCGCTACAACCTGCTCGACCACAACCTGCGCGGCTTCAATGCCCAGGTCCCCGTCCTCGCCCAGTGGGACGACCACGAGGTGCGCAACAACTGGTACCCGGGCCAGCTGATCGACGATCCGCGCTACACGGTGCGCGAGGCCGACACCCTCGCCGCCCGCGCCCGCCAGGCCTTCGGCGAGTACTTCCCCGTCACCGACCTGCGCGGCGGCCGGGCCGAGGGCCGGATGTACCGGGTGATGCGGTACGGCCCGCTGCTCGACGTCTTCGTACTCGACATGCGCACGTACCGGAACGCCAACTCCCCCGGCACGCGGACCGAGGACCCGATCGGGATCCTCGGCCCCGAGCAGCTGGCCTGGCTCAAGCGCGAGCTCACCCGCTCCCGTGCCACCTGGAAGGTCATCGCCGCCGACATGCCGCTGGGCATCGTCGTCCCCGACGGGGCCACCGACTTCGAGGCGGTGGCCCAGGGCGACCCCGGCGCCCCGCTGGGCCGCGAGCTCCAGATCGCCGAACTGCTGCGCCACATCAAGCACCAGCGCATCACCGGCACCCTCTGGCTCACGGCCGACGTGCACTACACCGCCGCCAACCACTACGCGCCGGAGCGGGCGGCCTTCGCCGACTTCGCGCCGTTCTGGGAGTTCGTCTCCGGCCCGATCGGCGCGGGCGGCTTCCCGGCCGGGCGGCTCGACGCCACCTTCGGCCCGGAGACGGCCTTCGTCCAGTCGGCGCCGTTCGCCAACATGTCCCCGTCGGAGAACCCCCCGTACTACGGCGAGGTCGACATCGATGGCGGCAGCGGGGAGCTCACCGTCCGGCTGCGGCGCCAGGGCGGCGGCGTCCTGTTCACCCGGACCCTCCAGCCCGGACGCGTGGGCCAGTAGCCGCGGCCACCAGGGCGTACGGGAAAACTGGATGAAATCGGCCAGATGGACGCTTAACCAGGCGGTCACAGACCGTTCGTGATCACGCAACACCCCTGCGCCACAGTGGTGTGCATGACTGACCGTGATCTTGCCTCCGCCCAGCGTCCCCACCGCCACCACTGGCGCCGTGACGTCGTCGAACTCGCCGCCCTGTTCTGCGCCGTCGCGGTCGCCGACGCCATCGCCAATCTCGTCGTGCACGGCCCCCGGGGCCCGATCCTGCTCGTGGCCTCGGCCGTCGCGCTCCTCGTGACCGCGGCCTTCCACACCTGGTGGGCACGGCGCCACAGCCATGCGCCGCCGCCGGACACCATCCCGGCCGCGGCCCCCGCCGCGGGCACGGGCTCGGCCACCGCCGTGGGCGCGCCGGCCGCCGCCCTCTGGCGGATGCGCACGACCGTACGGGACGAGCCCGGCTCCCTGGCCGCCCTCTGCACCGCCCTCGCCCGCAACGGCGTCGACATCCTGACCCTCCAGACCCACCCGCTCCCCGAGGGCGGCACCGTCGACGAGTTCCTGCTCCGCGCCCCGCAGCAGCTGCCCTCCGCCGACCTCACCCGCGCCATCTCCCTGGCGGGCGGGCACAGCACCTGGATCGAGCGCGCCGACGCCCACGACCTGGTCGACGCACCGACCCGGGTCCTGGGCCTGGCCACCCGCACCGCTCTGGACGCCGCCGAGGTCCCCCTCGCGCTGCGCCAGCTGCTCGGCCGGTGCACCATCCACTCGATCCCGGCGACCACCCTGTCCGGCCGCCCCAACGCGGGCGCCGACGCCCCGGTCGAAGGGGTGCTGGAGGCCACCGTCATGCGGCTGCGCGACCCCGCGGGCGGCGCGATCACCGTGGAACGGCCCTACCTGCCCTTCACGCCGACCGAGTTCGCCCGCGCCCGCGCCCTCGTCGAGCTCGACGCCCGCCTCGGCCCCCGCGTCCCGCGCAGCCTGGACGTACTGACCCTGCCCGAGGGCAACGAGATCACCGTCCGCCGCGCCGACGGCTCCGACCTCGCGGCGGCCCGCGCCATGCACGACCGCTGCTCCGAGCGCACCCTGTCCCTGCGCTACCACGGACCCGTCGCCGACGCCGACCGCTACCTCGGCCACCTGCTCAGCCCCCGGTTCGGCCGCACGCTGGCCGCCACCACCGCATCCGGCAAGCTCGTGGCCCTCGGCCACCTCCTGTGGGACGGCGACGAGACCGAGGTCGCGCTGCTCATCGAGGACGACTGGCAGCGCCGCGGCATCGGCCTGGAACTGCTGCGCCGGCTCGTCGCGATGGCCGTGGAGGCCGGCTGCGACAGCGTGTATGCCGTCACGCAGTCCTCCAACACCGGGATGGTCGCCGCCATGCGCGGGCTGGCCCTCCCCCTCGACTACCAGATCGAGGAGGGCACCCTGGTGATCACGGCCCGGCTGGACGCGACCCCCGTCAGCTCCCGGCTGTCGTACGACGTCACCCAGGAGGGTGCCCGCGAGCTCCCGTCGCGCGAGGCCCGGCCCCCGCGCCACCACCACTGACCGCGAGCGCATCGCGCCCCGTACGGACCACGACCCGCACCGCGTCGAAGAGCGCGTGCGGGTCGCGGGCGTCCCGCCGACGGTCCGAGTCAGCAGACTGGCGCCAAACGGTGATGACGTACACCCTTCGGACGTAAGAAGATGTCCGCATGTCAGAGACCCTCCACAACGGCAGCGCTTCCCGGCTGCCCCGCCAGGTGGCCGACCAGTACGTCGACGACCTCATCGCACTCGACCCGATCACGGGCACCTACCTCGGTGTCACCGAGTGCTCCGCCAAGCTCCCGGACTTCTCCCCGGCCGGCCGTGCCGCCGTCGCCGAGCTCGCCCGCACCACCCTCGCCCGCCTGGAGGCCGCCGAGCGGCTGCCCGGCGCCGACAGCGACGCCGAGCGCCGCTGCGCCCGTCTGCTGCGCGAGCGCCTGACCGCCGAACTCGCGGTCCACGAGGCCGACGAGGACCTGTGCGCGGTCAGCAACATCCACAGCCCCGCGCACGCCGTCCGCGAGGTCTTCACCCTGACGCCCTCCGAGACCGACGCGGAGTGGGCGGCCATCGTCGAGCGGCTGCGCACGGTACCCGCCGCCCTCGCCGGCTACCGCGAGAGCCTGGCCCTCGGCCTGGAGCGCGGCCTGTACGGCGGCCCCCGCGCCACCGCCACGATGATCGGCCAGCTCACCACCTGGGCCGGGCAGGACGGCGACGAGCCCGCCTTCTTCGAGGACTTCACCGCCGGCGGCCCCGACACCCTGCGCGCCGAACTGGCCGAGGCGGCCTCCGTCGCGACCGCCGCCCTCGTGGAGCTGCGCGACTGGATGCGCGACGTGTACGCGTCGGCCGTCGAGGGCAAGCCGGACACCGTGGGCCGCGAGCGCTACGCCCGCTGGTCGCGCTACTACAACGGCACGGACCTGGACCTGGACGAGGCGTACGCGTACGGCTGGTCCGAGTACCACCGCCTGCTCGCCGAGATGAAGGCCGAGGCGGCCAAGATCCTCCCGGGCGCCGGTCCCTGGGAGGCGCTGAAGCACCTGGACGAGCACGGCACCCACATCGAGGGCGTCGACGAGGTCCAGGCCTGGCTCCAGGGCCTCATGGACGAGGCCATCGAGAACCTCGACGGCACCCACTTCGAACTCGCCGAGCGGGTCAAGCGGGTGGAGTCGAAGATCGCCCCGGCGGGCGGCGCCGCGGCCCCGTACTACACCAACCCGTCCGAGGACTTCTCCCGTCCGGGCCGCACCTGGCTGCCCACGATGGGACAGACCCGCTTCCCGGTCTACGACCTGGTCTCCACCTGGTACCACGAGGGCGTCCCCGGCCACCACCTGCAGCTCGCGCAGTGGACACACGTCGCGGACCAGCTGTCCCGCTACCAGGCCGGCGTCGGTCTCGTCAGCGCCAACGCCGAGGGCTGGGCCCTGTACGCGGAGCGCCTGATGGACGAACTGGGCTACCTCAAGGACGCGGAGCAGCGCCTGGGCTACCTGGACTGCCAGATGATGCGCGCGGCGCGGGTCATCGTGGACATCGGCATGCACCTGGGCCTGGAGATTCCGGCGGACTCGCCGTTCCACCCGGGCGAGCGGTGGACGGTGGACCTGGCGCAGGAGTTCTTCGGCCTGCACAGCGGCCGGCCGGGTGACTTCGTCGAGAGCGAGCTGACCCGCTACCTGTCGATGCCGGGGCAGGCGATCGGCTACAAGCTGGGCGAGCGCGCCTGGCTGCTGGGCCGCGACAACGCGCGGGCCGCGCGCGGCGACTCCTTCGACCTGAAGGCCTGGCACATGGCGGCGCTGTCGCAGGGTTCGCTGGGGCTGGACGACCTGGTCGACGAGCTGTCCAAGCTCTGACGCGGAGACCGCCGGCGGAAACACGGACGGGCCGCTCATCTCCCCCAGGGGTGAGCGGCCCGTCCGCCCGGGCCGGGCACGGCGCGTAAGGCGGACACGTCAGCAGCCGCAGTCGTCCGAGTCGGTGGGCGCGGTCAGCGGGTCGGCCTCGGCCCGCTGCTGGCTGCCCTGCCAGGTCTCGACCTCGAAGCCCTCGCGGATCCAGTACTCGATGCCGCCGAGCATCTCCTTGACCTGGAAACCGAGTTCGGCCAGGGCCAAGGCCGAGCGGGTGCCGCCGTTGCAGCCGGGGCCCCAGCAGTACGTCACCACGGGGACGTTCTTGTCCAGGAGCCGCTCGGCCTGCTCGGGGATGAGGGCCGTGGGCAGGTGGATGGCGCCGGGCACGTGGGCCTGGTCCCAGGACGGCGTGGAACGGGAGTCGATCAGCTGGAAGCCCAGCTCGGCGCCCTGCTCGCGGTGGGCCTTGAAGGCGGCGGCGACGTCCGAGACGTCCGCGTGGAAGGCCAGGCTGGCGGCGAAGTACGCGGCGGCCGCGGCCGGCGAGGCCGGGGGCACCCGCAGCACGGGGTTGGCGGTGGCGGGGGCGGTGGAGGCGTTCTGCGTGGTCGTCATGGCAAGAAATCTACGATCTGTTGATCAACCTCGGAAGCGGTTTTCCCCGGCCTTCTGCTTGTTCCGCCGGGGATTCCACTGCTAGACCTACGACATGACCGACTATTCCCCTGACGCCACCGACTGGCGGATCCTCGAAGCCCTCCAGCGGGACGGCCGCGCCAGCTTCACCGAGCTCGCCCGCTCCGTGTCCATGTCCGCCAGCGCCGTCACCGAGCGGGTCCGCCGCCTGGAGGAGGCCGGCGTCATCACCGGCTACACGGCGGTGGTCGACCCGGAGAAGCTCGGCAAGACGATCCTCGCCCTGGTGCGGCTGCGCTATCCGCACGGCAACTACAAGCCGTTCCACGACCTCCTGGAGACCACCAGTGAGATCCTGGAAGCCCATCACGTCACCGGCGACGACTGCTTCGTACTCAAGGTCGCCGCCCGCTCGATGGGACACCTGGAGGAGGTCACGGGCCGCATCGCCGGACTCGGCTCGGTGACGACGAGCATCGTGTACTCGTCCCCGCTCCCCCGCAGGCCGCTCAGTCCGTGAACCTCAGTCCGTGAGCCCCGCCGTACGGTGGCGCACCACGGAGCCGCCGCGCTGCTTGACGATCTCCAGCTGGGTCTGGACCCGGGTGCGCAGGTCGGCGACGTGGCTGACGATGCCGACGCTGCGGTCCCGCTCGCGCAGCGAGTCCAGTACGTCCAGCACCTCGTCCAGCGCCTGGTCGTCGAGGCTGCCGAAGCCCTCGTCAATGAAGAGGGTGTCGAGGCGCATGCCGCCCGCCTCGTCGGTGACCACGTCGGCGAGGCCCAGCGCGAGGGCGAGCGAGGCGAAGAAGGTCTCGCCGCCGGACAGCGTGGCGGTGTCGCGCTCGCTGCCGGTCCACGCGTCGACCACGTGCAGCCCGAGCCCGGAACGCCCCCGTCCGCTCGCCCGCGCGTCGGAGTGCACCAGGGTGTAGCGGCCGCCGGACATGCGCAGCAGCCGTACGGTCGCCGCGGCGGCGACCTGCTCCAGGCGGGCGGCCAGCACATAGGCCTCCAGCCGCATCTTGCGCTCGTTGTCGGCGGAGGTGCCCGCGGTGAGCCCGGCCAGCCGGGCCACCCGGTCGTAGGCCTCGCGCAGCGGGCCCAGCGCGCGCAGTTCGTGCTCCGCCTGCCGGGAGAGCCGGTCGAGCTCCTCGCACCGGACCCGGGCCGCGTCGAAGGCCGATCCTGCCGTACGAAGCTTCGCCGCGGCCCGCGCCGCGTGCGCCTCGGCCTCCTCCGGTGCGGCCGGGGGCAGGGCCGCGGCCTCGGCGGTGTCGGTCTCGGCGAGGCGGTCGGCCAGCATGGCTTCTTCTGCCTGCCAGGTGTCCAGCCGGTGTTGGAGCGCGGTGCGTTCGTATTCGGGCAGGACGGCGTCGGCCGCCTCCTCGATGGTGTCGAAGCCGGCCCTGAAGGCGGCGTCGGCGAGCTGGTCGTCGGCCTCCTTGAGCCGGGCGGCCGTGGTTTCGGCTCGGCGCAGTGCGGCGGCGGCCCCGGAGACGATCCGGACCCGGTCCTCCAGGGTCCGCTGGCGGGCGGCGACCGTGGGCGCCCCGTCCCGGACCTGGGCGAGTTCCGCCTCCAGCGCGGCCTGCTCCCGGTCCAGCGCCTCGCGGCGCGAAGCCCTGGCCGCGGCCCGGCGTTCGGCGCCCTGCCAGTCGGCGCTGCGCGCGGCGTGCTCCCGCTCCGCGCGCTCCAGCTGCTCGCGGGCGGCGCGCCAGCCGGCGGCCGCGGCGTGGGCGGCGGCGTGCCGGGCGCTCAGGTCTGAGGTGAGCGCGAGGAGTTCCGCGGTGGTGGCGTCCCCGGCGGCGGCCGCGGCCTCGGTGCGGGCCTGCCGGGTGGCGGCGAGCCTGCGTTCGACTTCGGCCCGGGCCTGTTCGGCCCGCTCGGAGAGGGCCTGGGCGGCGTCCTCCGCGGCCCGGTCCACGTGGCCGGGTGCCGGCCGGGCGGGGGCGGGGTGCTCGGCGGAACCGCACACCGCGCAGGCCTCCCCGGCGACCAGGGCCTCGGCGAGCTCGGCGGCGATGCCGCGCAGCCGGGCCTCCTTGAGCTCGAGCCAGCGTTCCCGGGCGGCGGCGGACTGCTCGCGCAGGGTGAGGAGTTCGCCCTCGGTGCGCTCGGCCTCGGCGGCGAACTCGTCCCGGCGGCAAGCGGCGTTCAGGTGCATGCGGGCGGGTTCCAGCTTGCCCGCGAGCTGCTCGGCGAGCGTGGCGGCCTGCTGGGCGGCGTCCACCCGCTCCTGCAGCGCGGCCCGGGTCGCCTCCCAGTGCTCCAGCCACTCGGCGGACTCCAGGTGGGCCTCTTCCGCGGCCCGGGACTCCCGCTCCAGGTCGGCCCGTTCGCGGCCGATCTCGGCGCTGCGCTGCTCGTCCCGGCGGGCCGCCCCCAGCGCGCCGAGCGCCTCGCGCAGCCCCTGTTCGACGCCGGCGAGCTGCTCGGCGCCCGCCTCCCTGTACACCGGCGGGAGTTCGGCCCGGGCGGCCGACTCCGCGTGCGCGGCGGCGAGGTGCGCGGCCGAGGCCGCGCCGCGCAGTTCCAGCGCGGGGGCGGCCAGGGCGCCGCGGCGGGCCCGGTCCAGGAGGCCGCGCACCCTCGCCCGCTCGGGTGCGGCCTCGGCGAGCAGGGCCGCCCGGCGGGTGGTCTCCGCGTGGCGGCGCTGGAGGCGGTCGAGCTCCCGGGCGTCCTCGGCGGCCCGCCGGGCGGCGGCGTGCCGGCCCTCGACGGCCGCCAGGGCGTACTCGGCGACGGTGCGCCGCTCGCGGGCCGCGCACCGGGCGACGGCCGCCCAGGCGCGGACGGCCTCGGCGAGGCCGGGGTCGCCGGGCTGGTGTCCGGGCATGGGCCAGGCCCGCAGGTCGGCGCCGCCCCCGGCGGCCTGGGCGAGCCGCTGGGCGGTGTGCAGCACCTTCTCGTCGCCGGCCCGGACCTTGGCCTCGGCGGCCCGGCGGCGCTCGCCGAGCAGGGTCTCGACGGCGGCGAAGCGGCGGGTGTCGAAGAGCCGCCCGAGCAGCCGGCCGCGCGCGGCCTCGTCGGCGCGCAGGAACTTGGCGAACTCCCCCTGCGGCAACAGCACCACCTGGCAGAACTGCTCGCGGCTCATGCCGAGGAGCTGCTCGACCTCCTCGCCGATCTCCTGGTGGGAACGGCTGAGCGCGCGCCACTGTTCCCCGTCGTACTCGCGGAGCCAGCTCTGCGCCTTGTCCTTCGTCGTCCCCGTACCGCGCTTCTTCGGCCGGTCCTGCTCCGGGCGCCGGGTGATCTCCAGGCGGCGCCCGCCCGCGGTGAGTTCGAGGGTGACCTCGGTCGGGGTGTCTGCGGCGGCGTGGTCGCTGCGCAGGCTGGTGCCGGGGGCCTGGCGGGCGCCGGGCACGGAGCCGTAGAGCGCGTAGCAGACGGCGTCGAGGACGGAGGTCTTGCCCGCGCCGGTGGGCCCGTGCAGCAGGAAGATCCCGGCGCCGGACAGGGCGTCGAAGTCGATCTCCTGGGGCTCGGCGAAGGGCCCGAAGGCGGTGACCGCCAGCCGGTGCAGCCTCATCGGTGGGTCTCCTGGCGGCTGTCGTCGGTCCGTACGTCGTCGAAGGCGCTCCGCAGCACGGCCCGCTCGGCCTCGTCCGCGTGCCCGCCCCCGCGTACGTGGGCGACGAAGTCCTCGGCGATCTCCTGGTCGCTGCGGCCGCGCAGCCGCTGGGCGTAGGAGGTGCCGGCCTCCTCCTCGCGGCCCTCGGGGTCGAAGGCGAGGCTGAGGGTGTGCGGGAAGCGGGCGGCGAGCCGGGCCATGGGGTCGTCGGGCCGGACCGGGTCGGTGAGGGTCGCCTCGACCCAGGCGTCCGCGTGGACCTCGTACGCGGGCTCCTCCAGCAGCTCCTCCAGCCGCCCCCGCAGCCGCACGAGGGCCCGGGGCACGGGCGTGTCGATCCGCTCGGCGGCGGCGATCTCCCCGTCCCCACCGAGCTCGATCAGCCACATGCTCTTCCGGTGATCAGCCTCGGAAAAGGAATAGGCGAGCGGGGAACCCGAGTACCGGACCCGTTCGTTGATCGTCTGGCAGCCGTGGAGGTGGCCGAGGGCGGCGTAGTCCACCCCGTCGAAGACGGAGGCGGGCACTGCCTCGACTCCGCCGACGCTGATGTCGCGCTCGCTGTCGCTGGCCTGCCCGCCGGTGACGAAGGCGTGCGCGAGGACGACGGAGCGGGTGCCGGGCGGGCGGGTGGCCAGGTCGGCCCGGATCCGCTCCATGGCCGCGCCCAGCACGGCCTCGTGGCTGACCTTCTCCGCGGCGAACTCGTCCCTGACCAGGGCCGGCTCCAGGTACGGCAGCCCGTACAGCGCCACGTCACCGTGTACGTCGGCCAGCACCACGGGGTCGGCGCAGCCGGCCGGGTCGGTCCTGAGGTGGATCCCGGCCCGGCCGATCAGTCCGGCCCCGACGCCGAGGCGGCGGGCGGAGTCGTGGTTCCCGGAGATCATCACGGTGGGCACGCCGATCTCGGCGAGCCGGTGCAGGGCCCGGTCGTACAGCTCGACGGCCGGCAGCGAGGGCACGGCCCGGTCGTAGACGTCCCCGGCAACGAGCACGGCGTCGACCTCGCGCGCGCGGACGGTCTCGACGAGGTGGTCGACGAAGGCGGCCTGGGCGCCGAGCAGGTTCACACGGTGGAAGGATCGGCCGAGGTGCCAGTCGGAGGTGTGCAGGAATCTCATGAAATCGCCCTGACCTGCACGTTTACCCCTACTGCGGCTCAAAATCCAGCACGAACCAGCACGGGGCCAGCCGACAACTCATGCCACGCTAACGCATGTCGCCCCATGATCCACCACTCACGTCGGATCAGCCTGGACATCGGCAGTCATTTCCCCGGGCCGGCGATCCTCCTCACATCGCGGAAGGACGCCGGCCGCGAGCGCGCGCCTGCGCCTACGCGGGCAGCGCGGGGAACACGATCACCGAGCCGTCCTGGTCGCGGGCGATCTCGATCGCCACGTCGGTCGTGGGGCTGTTGGCCACGACGCCGTCGCCCAGCTTGCGAAGCCCGTTTGCCGCGCGCAGGAGGCGATCGACGTCACCGATGTGCATCAGCGGCACCAAACCCGACGTGCGTGCCAGGTCCAACGCCGACAGGCGCTGCAGGACCCCGGCGATGCCCGACTCCAGTGTGTCGAGGCGCTGCTGGTCGGCCTTGAGCGCGCGGGTGAAGTTCGCGAACAAGTTGCCACGGTCGAGCTGGGCATGCTCGACGGCCTGCAGGACGATGACCCGCCGCTTCAGCGCGATGGTCAAGGCAGCGAGTGCGAGATGGGTGCGGAACTTGCCGCCGTGGTCGTCGATGCCGGGGAACGACTTGTTCAGCTTGCCGATCTCGACCGGCTTGCCGTCGGGCAGCTCGTCGAGTGCGCTCTGCCACTTGGCCAGGCGGCGGTCAGCTGCGGCCAGGGACTTGCTGATGGCGTGCACTGCCGAGTCCAGCCCCAGCGAGACACCGGGTTTGCCCTGGTCGAGCAGAACGGCTGTGGCTTTGTCGATGGCATCGCGGCAGCCGTCGAGTTCGTTGCGCTCGTCCTCGAGCTTCTGTTCGTGCAGTTCCTCGAGCAGTTCCGTGATGCGCTCGATGGCCTGCTGGCGCTTGTGGTCGGCATTCGCGCTCACCCCCACCGCTATGGCCATGAGCACGAGGGGCGCGGCCACGGTGAGCGCCGCGCTGCCGGCGACCGCGACGCCGGCTGTCGCACCGGCTCCACCGGCCGCGCCTGCTGCTGCCGCCTTGCCGATGGGCACGAACGTCGCCTGGGCGGCGATGCCCGTAGAGCTCACGAGCGAACCGTGGATGCCGCCGGCCGCCGCTTTCGACGCCATCGGGCGGACAATGCCCTGACCGAGCTGGGCGGCGACCTTCGCCGGGACCACCATGCGGTACAGGCCTTCACCGGCAGCGGTCGCCGTGGCCGCCACGGAGGAATTCGGCGCTGATTCCTTGATGAGCTGCGACAGGTGCTGCGCCAAGGGACTCGCGAGGTCGAGCGGGATGCCTCGACCGCGGTCGAGCTTGTCGGGCAGGGGATGCACCTCGAGTGTGGCGATCGGCTCGTCGGCCAGGACTGCCAGCACACTGCGCAGTTCGGCCAAGCGCTCGGCCGTCATCGGCTCGTCCCCGGCCACTGCGGGCACCCGGACGTCACCCGTCGCCAGCGTCCACACCGGAACGGTTGCCGTGCGGTCGTCAGTCATCGTCTCCCCCTCGTTTCCCGACGACAGCCTACGGGTGGCGTCCGACAGAACCGCATGAACCTTGTGGATTCCGCTGCGGAAGATCGCGGCCCGTGGCGGGCGCGCTCAGGGCGCGTACGTCTCTCCGCCGAGCGTGAGGGTGGCGCTGCCCGCCGTACTGTCGGCGAGCCAGGCCTCGAAACCGGGCAGGTCCGCCTCCGGCAGGGCGACCTCGATCTCGACGGCGGCGCCGTAGCGCAGGTCCACGACGGTGCGGCCGGTGGAGCGCAGGTCGTTCTGGGTCTTCCCGGCCCGCTGGTGGTCGACGGTGACGGTGGCCAGCCGGTAGCGCCGCCGGGTGACGGTGCCGAGCGCGTCGAGGGCCTCGCCGACGACTCCGCCGTAGGCCCTGATCAGACCGCCGGCGCCGAGCTTGACGCCGCCGTAGTAGCGGGTGACCACGGCGACCGCGTACCGGATGTCGCGGCGCGTGAGCATCTGCAGCATGGGCACCCCGGCGGTACCGCCGGGCTCGCCGTCGTCGCTGGCCTTCTGCACGGAGGCGTCGGCGCCGATCACGTAGGCGAAGCAGTTGTGCGAGGCGGTGGGGTGCTCCCTGCGGATCCGCGCGACGAAGTCCTGCGCCTCCTGCTCGGTCGCGGCGGGCGCGAGCGCACACAGGAAGCGCGAGCGGTTGATCTCCGACTCGTGCACGCCCTCGCGGGCCACCGTCACGTACTGGTCTGCCTTCACCTCTCCACCCTAATCCGTGGCCAACTACGGTCCGGCCGCCTTCCCCTCCCCCCACCCCACTCTCAGCTACCTTGACGGAAGTCGCCTGACCTGCGCCAACGCCCCTTGCTCAGGTTGCCCACGCCATTCGACCATTCGCAGATGAGACCCGAAGTCCAGGCGTTCATCACCGACGGCCCCCTCCCCGACTGGGATACCGACGACGAAGAGATCGTCGACCGGCGATTCAGACAACTCGAAGCCATCTCCAGGCCCGTCACGCCCGACGAGGCGCATGCCTTGGCTGCCTGCTTCGGCCCCGACGACTGCTACGGCGTCGCCTGGACGCTGCTCCACCTGATCGAAACCAGCCCAGGACCGATGCCGCCAGTGACACGCCCGGGCCCCGACGCCACCGACTGGCACCACACGCTCTGGAACCGCTGGGGAAACCACGGACCCTGAGGTGTCTGCGGGGAATCCGACATGCGTCTTTTCCGTTGAGAAGTCGGAACCCGCAAAGATCCAGACCAGCAGGAGGCGGCACGCGTGTACGGCGATCCGGCAACCATCCGCAAGATCCTCACCGAGCTCGGCGACACCTGGGCCGTGGTGGGCCTGTCCAACAACCAGGACCGGGCGGCCTACGGGGTGGCGCGCGTGCTCAAGCAGTTCGGGAAGCGCGTGGTCCCCGTCCACCCGAAGGCCGAGACGGTGCACGGGGAGCCCGGGTACGCCTCGCTGGAGGCGATCCCGTTCAAGGTGGACGTCGTGGACGTGTTCGTGAACAGCGCCCTGGCCGGGGCGGTTGCCGATTCCGCGGTCGCCGCCGGTGCGGAGGCCGTCTGGTTCCAGCTGAACGTGATCGACGAGGCGGCCTTCGCACGTACCCGTGAGGCGGGGCTGGACATGGTCATGGACCGCTGCCCGGCGATTGAACTTAATTCCCTACGTTAGTAGGCGCGGCGGTAGAGCGGTAGCACTCACCCTGGCGTTCCATCGAGCCTTCCTACCGACGTCAGCGACGGGCTGATCCCGCCACCAGTGCATCGAGCGCTACCAGGACACCGACCCCGGCCGCTACCGGGCCGGGGAACAAAGCGTCCGCTCCCTGCTCTGCCTCGCTCGGCGCCGGGCCGGCGTCCTCCTCGCGATGCTCCGCGACGGGACGCACACAGCCCTGGCAAGCCGCGGTCACATGACCAGCGGCTCCGCCAGCAGCACCACCTGGTCGGCCTCGACATCAAACCCGAGCACCGGATGACTGCCGTTGCCACCCTCGGACATCAAAGTCAATCGCTCCGTCGCATAAAAGTGGAAGATCGCCAGCACATCGGCAGCTGGCCACACCCGCAGCACAGGACACTCGGCACCAGCCGGGCGGGACAATGCAGCCTCCGCCCGCGGAACCGGCAGCACCGTCCCGTCTTCGGCGTACTGGAACCGCCATCCGGACGCGATAACAAGATCAAGGACCGCCTGCCAGTCCTGCACCAAGGTGTCAGGAACACACATCCGGCAGCGACCCCATTAGGTCAGGGTCGAAGAAGCACTTGACGTCATGCCACAGCAGTTCAGCCACCACGCCTTCCTGCCCCACCGCTGCCCCTAGACGGAGCCGATTTCCGTGACGAACCGCATGGAGGCATTTTCCGCCGAGGCCATGGCCGGCGGGACGAGGAGGTATGCGAGGCGTACCGGGCCAGGTCGCCGTCCACCAACGCTCCGGTTGGCGCCCGCCGGAGGTGGCATCGGGCCACGACGTGCCGGCTCCGTGAACCAGGGTCGACTCAGCCGACGGTCCAGTCCGTGGTCAGCACCTTCGTCAGGACCAGGAGGTCGTTGTGGTCAAGCGGAGTCCGATGGGAGAGGGTGTTGCGGGCGGTGTGCAGCACGCGCAGGCGCTGACGTTGCGCGGTGGTCAGATTCAGCATGTACGCGGCAGCAGAAAGTCCGCCAATCTCGAGTTCGTGAAGGTCGGGCACGCCGTCCCCTTCGCCGTTCCTGTTCCCCCGGTGCTGCGAGCGGGCCTTCTCGCAGAAGTCCCGAAGGGTGAAGTGTTCAGTGCGGAGCAGTCCGGGCACGACGCGGATCAGAGCCGTGCGGGCTTCCTCGACGAGCGGAAGGAGGACTTGGTTCTGCGCGTGGCAGACGAGGACCCGAAGTTCGTGGGAGCCGGAGTCCAGAAGACAGCGGGCCTGGGTGGGGCGGATGCGCCCGTCCCAGCTGTCGACGGAGCCGCGGGCCCAGGCGTCGTGGATCTCGGCGTCGGGGGCCCAGGCGTGGGCGGTGGACATGCGCCCGCCCGGTGCGGACTCGCCCTCAGCGGGGTCCTCCCCAGAGAAAAGCCTGGCGAGCGCGGTGCGCAGACTGTCCAGGTCTCCGCCGCCCCAGGCGTCGCGGAGGGCGAGGGCGCGGTCGATGTCGGGTCCGCAGACCTCGGCGACGACCGCGTTAGTGACGCGCCGGAGGAGGGCGCGGGCCGCGTCCTCGGCGCCCGCGTGGGATCGCCAGACCATGAGGACCTCGGTGTCCAGACGGGTCCAGACCTTCCACCACCAGTGGACCGAGGACCGGCCGTGGTCACCGAGGACCGCGCGGGGCAGGTCGCCGGCACGGGCGGCGAAGAGGAAGCGGGGCCGCGCGCGGCCGTGCAGGCCGGCTTCGTGGAAGGTGGCCTGGGCGACGCGAAGGAGCCGTGCGGCCTCTTCGGGAGAAGTCTCGTTCCAGCAGCGGACGACGATTGTGGGGGGTGCGTGGCCAGCTGCGGCCTGGTCGGCTAGTGCCTCGGCCGGGTGACTGCTGATGCCGAGTTCCTTGGCAAGGCGCTCCTCGAGCGTCAAGGCCGAGGTCGGGACAGCGGGGGCGACATCGTCGGGCAAAGCGGCACCGACCGGGGCGACGAGCTCACTGAGCAGATTGCTGTACGGGTCGTCGGGCACGCCGGTGTCCCAGGCCACGTCCGTGTCGACGAGAGGTCCGCGTGGATCGGGGATCAGCGCCCGCCGGGCGGGCGTTGACGCCAGTCCGGCATCGCGGTCGGCCAGCGAGACGAGTCCGGGCACCGGGACCACCGCCTCGAGGCGGTGGGCCAGTTCGCGCACGAAAAAGTCGGCGCGACCGGACTCGACGACGGGGTCGGGAAAGTACCAGACACAGCTGCGGCCGGAACGGAGGTCCGCTTCCAGCAGGTCGAGGTGCCGACGCGGACCCGGGAGACGGGCGAGGTCCTCGTCCTCGATCCCCCGGCCGGTCCCGGCGGCTCCCGGGACCGGGACGGACGTCGCCGAGACTGAGGCGCCCCCAGCACCGGTGTTCGGGGAATCGGCCCCCGTGTCCTCGGACACGGTGCCGCGCGTCGCTCCGTCCGCGGCGCTCACTGCGCGGGGCCGATCGCCTTCAGGGCCCGGAAGCTGACCGCGTCGAGCCGGACGCCGGTCTCGGCAGGGTCAAGGATGGCGAGGCGCTCAAGGCGCTCGAGGAGGCGCTCGGCGGCCTGGAGGGCGTGGTCGTCGTCACTCTCGTCGAAGAACGCGGCCGCGAGGTCCCCAGGAGACATGACGGCCTTGTCGGCCAGGTACTCCTCGGCGCTGTAGAACTGGGCCCAGGCCGTCAGACGGGAGACATCCTCGTCGGCGAGTCCTGCTGCCTGCAGGTGAGCGGCGGCGGCGGCGGGGGTGCTGAACTGCTCGCACAGGCCCTGGAGGACCTCCCTCTGCCGCATGCCGGAGCGCACGTTGTGCATGGCGAGCTCGACCAGACCCGGCCAGCCGCCAGTGGCGTCGATGAGACCGCGCCGTTCCTGCGGCGACCCGAACGGCGACTCCGGCCAGGCGCGCACGCTGTCGACGGTCCACCGCTGCGGAAAGACGAGGCCGGCGTTCGTTGTCTCTGCCTCCACCGCCACGTCCGGAGAGCAGAGAACGACCGCGTACCGTCGAGGCGCGCCGGACGTCGCCTCGGCATCGATCACCGTGCCGCCTGTGTGCTCGACGAGCCACTGCACGGCCTCCTTCACCTGGGCGCCCGTCCGGCCGCGCAGGTCGACGAAGAGAAGTCTGGAGCCCCGCTTGCGGTGCGAGTTCCCGGTGATCGCGTCGACGAGGTCGTCGTCGGGCCCGACAGTAACCACCTCGAGGCCGTAGCCGTCGCCGTACAGGCGCAGCCCGCGTTCGACGAGATGGTCGCCGAGCGCCCGCGTACACGGCACGACGGTCGTTCGGCTGGAGTGGCTGAGCATCTCGTCGAACTGGCCCTCAGTGAGCGGGCTCATCCGCTGGACTCCGCCCAGGACGCCCACCGAACGGCGGGCGGACCGCGGGTTGTAGTCGTAGGGCAGATCGAACTGGGTGTCGTTCAGCTCGCTCTCGAGCTCGTTGCGCGTACCCAGCATGTTCACCACGTTGGGGCTGCGCATCGCGTATGCGCGCTCCTCGGTAGGGAGCTTGATGAGCAGGCCGAGACCGACCATCTCGTTGAGGAAAATGGTCAACTGGCGCTCGCTGTTGAGGGGGAATCCCTCGGGCCAGATCCGGTGCGCCTCCTCCAGCAACTCCCGGGGCCGGGTCGCATGAGCGTAGCCGTGCTCGAGACTACGCAGGGCGATCAGCAGGGTGAGGACGCGGTAGCGGTCCTCCAGGTTGATGGTGTAGCGCAGGCGTTCCGCAATGAGTTCGCGGACCCGCTCCAGGTTGGCGACGGCCTGGACGTCGTCCCAGGTGATCGGCGCGTGGCGTCCGCCAGCGGGCATGGCGCGCTGCTGCATGTAGGCGACGAGGTGGTAACAGAAGATCTGCACCAGGTTCGCCTGGTAGTTGGTGACGCCAAGTGTGTGCCAGACCAGATCGGGGCGCTCGAATGTGAGGCCGACCGCGGCCAAGGGCTCCTCGACGAGCGCGACAGCGGCCTGAGGCTTGAGCGGTCCGACGAGGACACCGGGCCCGCCGTGCGCCGTGACGACGTTGGTGAGGTGGTTGAAGCGCTGCACCTGGTGCAGACCGGCGAACACGACCTTGAAGGTCCGCCTTGTGGCCTCCATGAGGCGCTGGAGCTGCTTGACGGTGCGGAAGGTCGACTGGCCGCCACCCGTGTAGACGGCCTGAGCGTCCGCGGTGAGGAAGGCGTCGGCCTCGTCGGCGAGCAGCAGGATGCGGCGGCCGGACTCCGCCTCGATCCACTGCCGGATCTTGTCGGCAATGTCATCGGCCGGGCTGTGGTCCGAGATGCTCCCCGAAATGACGCCGCGGCGCTTCAGCTCGGCCAGCAGGACCCGCCAGATGCCGTCGGGCGGCTCCGCGTGTCCGATGTCCGCCTTGAGGAGGTCGATGTAGACGGCGATGTGGCGATCCGGGTCGGCCTTCTGGAACACCTCGACCGCCTGCCGCAACAGGGAGGACTTACCGAGCTGGCGGCCACCGAAGAGGAAGATGGAGCCATCGGGCCTGAGGACCTCCTGCATCTCCTCGGCCCGGCCCTTGAAGACCTCCGGTGGTACGAGGCCGGCGACGTGCGGGGTGTACGGGGTGTATCCGGTCCACGGCAGGGTGACCCGCTGTGCGGCCCGGAACGAGCGCGGGGCACAGGCCGCGACCCAGCCGACGACGGCCGGGTCGACAACCAGGGCCTGCTGGCCGCGGCTGCGGGAGGCGAGCGCGAGTCGACGGCGCCCCTCAATGCCGAGAGGCTGCAAGTAGAGGATCACATTGGCACCGATGGCCGACTCCGGGAGGTGGCGCAGCGGGCCCTCGCCGCGCAGTTCGTCGGCGATGACGACGACCTTGTACATGCGGTGGGCCTGGGAACCCAGGGCGGCAACGTAGCCTGGTGTGCTCTCCGTGATGTCGGCGCGCACGCTCAGCCGGGTGACGCCGTGCCGCCCCTCCTCGACATTGGCCTCAGTCACGTGGAGACCCAGCAGGCGCAGGACGCTCATGGCCGAGCCACGGATTTTCCGCGTGTCGCGCTCGCGGATCAGGTTCTCCCACGAGTCGAGCCCGGCGACCGCGTTCTGTACCAGCGGGTCGTTGCCCGCGTAGTGCTGCGCCCACCAGCGGGCGCTGACGCCGTGCCGGGTGGGCTGCGGGGCCTGGGTGTGAGCGACGCCCGCCATGAAGCGAGCTAGTTCCTCGCCGACTGGTTCGGTGGGGGCGGGCAGCGCTTCGCCCCCACGGGCGAAGGACAGGAGTTCCTCGGCCGCGACCACTTCGCGGCGGTCCAGCAGCCCACGGATACGCCGATCCTCGGCCTCGGTCAGGCGCGCGGCGTCGAGTTCACGGTAGAGCTGCTCCGTCTGCCGCTTCTCCAGCGAACGGAGGTCGCTGGCGATTGTGGCAATGGCTCGGAAACGCGCCCCGTGGCGGTCGCCGTGGTCGTCCTCCAGGTCGAGAAGGCGCACGGTGAAATGGTGCTCGTCCTCTGCTTTCAGCAGGTTCTGCACCCGCATCTGGGCGAGAGCGAGCTGGGCGCGCTGGTGCTCCTCGGCACACTTGCGCCGCCAGTAGACGGCCTTGTCCGTGTGCGTCTGTCGCCACTCAGAGAGCTGTGCGGCTCGCACGGCAGCGCCGACGACCAGCCCCTGCTCGAGTCGCTCCAGCAGGCGGGCAGCCAGGTGCAGGTCGCCCTCATCCCAGTGACGGCGCAGCGCAACGTCGGGGATGACCGGATCGAGGAGACCCAGCATCGCCTTGAGCGTGTCCTGGTGCTCGAGGTCGGGATCGTCTTGGCCCTCGTCTACCCGCCAGGACAAGCCCGGCAGATGGAGCAGGCCGTCGGCGGGCGGCCGGAACCGCGTGTCGCACAACTCGAGCGTGTAGGAGCCATCGAGCCAGCGCAGCAGCAGCGCGAGGAGGGCGCCGCCCACGCCGGGCAGCGGCTCGGCCTGGCGGACGGCCGTGATGGCCTTCATCAGGTCCCGGCCGACGTCGCGGACGCCGGACGAGCGCGGAGACGAGGCAATGCGCAGGGCCGCCGTGAGCAGGTCCTGGACACCCTTGATGTGTCCGCGGAGCTGGTCGCGCGCCGCCGAGTGGATGGAGGACTTCGCCTGCTTTGGCGTCCGCTTGGCTCGGTCGACGGCGTCGATCATCCGGTCGGCGGCATCGGAGCGCTTGTAGTGCTCCTCCATCTCCTTGGCCAGTTCCGCGGCCTCGACGCGCCCTTCGGCCCAGCCCTGGATCGTCTCCAGGGTGCGTCCCAGCGTGCCGTCGGGCGCAGAGAGGACCTGCAGCACGATCGTGCCGCGCTGGTACTTTATGGTGCGCTGCGGCAGGTCGAGCGCGAGCTGCCGAGCCCGATCGCCGATCTCTTCGCGCCGGTCGACAACTGACGCCGTGGCGGGCGCGTCCAGGTCGCCGGGCTGGATCTCGGCTGACTGCCGCACCGCGTGAACCAGTTCGTCCAACACCCGTGCCCAGGGCCCGGACAGGCCCGAGAGGGAGGTGTAGTCGGTCAGGACACTGCTCGCCCATCGTGCCGAGAGGCCGCTCCGGATGGCCGCGGTCAGCAGGACCAGGTGAGCGTCGCGGTCGTCGTCCCAGGGACGGTCATCGCCGACCGCCTCGATCAGCTCCTCGGCCTCCACCTGCAGATCGGAGGCCCAGGCCGGGGACGCGTGGAAGGCAGCGTTCGCGAACGCGAGCGCGAGCGCGCGGTGCGCCGGGGCGGCGGCAGCGCGGGTCAGCCAGTAGGACTCGGCGAGCCGACCCTGCGAGACCAGGTTCGCCACTGGGGCGGGAGCGCCAGTCCACACGTCCGCCACCGGCTTCGGGCTGTGGGTGGAACGGCGAGGGGCGGGTACGGGGAGCGAGTCGACTACCAGGGCGTCCTTCGCCGCGGGAGCTTCCGAGGACGAGGCTGCGGGCCACCCGCCCGCAGCGGATGGCGCGCCGAGCCTGGGCTCCTCGGGCTTCCACGGCTCTTCAAACTCCTCCGGCTCGAGCGCCTGGGACGTCCGGCTCTGCTCCAGCTCCGTCTCCGGTTCAGCTGTCGGGCCGGTTGGATCGTCGACGGCGAGGTTCTCATCTTTCGTGGCGGACATCGATCCGGCATCCTCTACAAGGACGATCGCCGGCTCGGCCGCGTCAGAAGCTTCTTCCGCGCCGCCCTCGGTGCGGTCCGGCACCGGGTCCGGGTCGCTCTTGGAGGTCTCCTCCCCCAGCTCACCGTTGCTGGCCTCCCCGCCGAAGGTCGACGCGGCGCCCTCGTCCGGCGCCTCTCCACTCAACTCCCGGAGCCGCTGCTCGTACTCCGTGATCTGGTTGCGGAGGTGGCCCCGAAGCATCTCGCTCGAGGTCGCCTCGAACACGGCGCGGGCCTCGTCAAGCGCCTGCGCGGTCTCCGCGATCTCCCGGTCGATCTCCTGCCGACGGCGCTCCTTCTCCCGTATCCGTTCGACGAGCGACTGGGCCGCCGCCCAGTCCTGGTCGTCGCCCCAGGCCTCCGGCGCGCTGGCGTCCGCGAGGGCACGGCCCAGAGCCCGACGCTCCCGAACCCACAACAGGGCTTCGCGCAGCAACTCCCGGTCACCGGCCAGCTGTCCGGCGCGGACAGCTGAGACGAAGACGTCCAGCCGACCGGCCAGAGCCTCCGCGACCTCCTTCAGCCGGGCCGTCTCCTCCCCGATCCCGTCGGCATCCAGTCTCACCACGACCGCGCTCCCCTGCACTCCTGGCCGAGCGTTCTTCTCTCCAACGGCGCCCGATCGCGCCGTATAGCCGGTCTCCCGCACCGCCCGGACCGCACAGGAAAGCCGCTCGTAGTCGGCTTCCGTCAGAGGAACCGCACCGCTCGCGGCGGCTTCTTGGAGCTTCTCTGCGTGGTCGTGCGCGTGCCGATGCGCTGGCAGATCGACGAAGATGGAGAGTCCGTGGAGCATGAGCTGCGCCAGGTCCGGCGGCAGATCTCTCAACATCCGCGTGAGCTGCTCGAGATTGGGATCCGATATCTGCTCCTCGTACCCCAGCTCGCACAACCGGCAGTCCGCCAGCTTAGCGCCGGACGCGCAGAGGTTGACAAGCAGCTTCTCGGGGGCACGGGTCACCCACATGCGGGCACCAGAGATCTTACCCAGCTTCGAGGTCGCGGGACCACCCTGGTAGTACAGGGCCGAAGGGCCGTGCGTCTTCTCGACGTGCCGGAACAACATGAGCACCAGCTCGGGCTTTTCCTGCAGCCATTGCCTGAACGACGAAACCGAGAACACGTCGACCCCCTTGCCCTGCGCCTGCGGCGCACCTCTCCCCGGTCCCCACCCATCCGCTCGCGCGGGGTCCAGGGCTCATGTCGCTTGGCCGCACAGGAACTCGGCGATTCGATGATGGACAGTCATATCAAATAGCTCGGACAACCTGACAGTTGTTCCAGAATGTGGCGCCCGAGCCGCCAACGCGCCCACAGGGTGGGGGACGGTAGCGGTGCGACGATCGTGCGGTGCTGGCGGCGATCACGTTGGGCCCGGTACGAGGACCACATCCCGATCCTGCAGGCTGAGCTTTACGACGACGTGGTCAACTCCTCGCGGCTCGAAGGCTGGCCGTGGCGGCCGATCACGCCCGGCCCGAAGGACGCGCAGCTCGTGGTGGACGACAAGGAGCAACGGCACGTCCCGTTCTCCGCGGTGGAGCTGGAGGGCGGAGCCCTGGTCGGCACCGCGGTTCTGCGGGACATCGACAGCCACAACCGGTCTGCACACATCGGGCTGGGCTCCTGCGTCCTCACGCAGCAAGGGCTACGGCACCGACGTGGTCGCGGTGCTGTGCCACTACGATTTCGTCGTGCGCAGCCTGCAGCGGCTGCAGATCAAGACGCTGTCGGGCAACACCGCGATGCTGCGCTCCGCCGAGCACAAGGCTTCGTCCGCGGGGGCGTGATGCGCTCCTCGGCCTGAGTGCCGGGCGAGTCCCTGGACAAGGTACTGCTCGAGCTCCTCGTCCAGGACTGGAAGGACTAGGCTGCCGCCCGACGGTCAAGGGCGGGCCGGCGGAGCCGACATGGACGGCCGAGGGCCAAAACGGCGACATCCGCGTGGGCCTTGGGCCCTGTTCGCCAACCAACCAGCGTTACGCCCAGGCCGAGGGCGCCTATCAAGACGTGGAGAGCTTGCTGGGCCACCACCGCGCGGGGGGGCGAGCTCACCATCTCCTGACTCAATGGCTCCCGCCGCCTACACAGGCGCTACGACCGCAAAGCCGAGCACTTCCTGACCTGCTGCAGGACTTGCACCCCCAGCCCGCTGCGCCGAAATTGTCTGCGCCCAGCCCGAAGGAATCGCTTTCTGCAGGCCGCCGCCACCAACGCTGACTCGCGGGGTTATGCCTGCCGAGCAGGCGTAGCCATCACAGCCGAGGCCCCCACACAATCTGGGCGTGTGCATCCACAACTCCCCGGCGATTGAACTTAATTCCCTACGTTAACGCGTGGCGGGGCCACATGGTCGCCGATCGTGGGACCAGACCGCGCCCCGCGCATAAGCGTAATCCCCAGCACTGCCGACGCGCAGAACCCCTGTAAAGCTGCGGCCAGAGCGAGCACTGCGTGGGTCAACACAAGCCGACGAACACGCAGGACCAGCCAGCCCGCCGCTCCTGCCACAGCACCTGGCGGAATCTGGATAGGGCCTCCGTGACCTCGCACCGAAGGCGATGTGCTGCCGGTGCGGCAGCGGCTTGATCAGGGGCAAGGCTCTTTCCGGATCGCCTGCCTCGCCAACGCTCAAGGCCCTCGTCACACGATTCTCGGTGATCATTACATTGGCGGCCGGCCAACTGGGCGAAGATCCCCTCATCAGGGGCAATTGCCGTCTCGGCCGCCACCTGCATGCGGGTGCGAGGACGCCAAAGCGAAGCCCGGATCCACGATAAGTCGTGACCCGCTCGAATGCGGACGCGTATTTGTAAGCACTTGTTTTTGGGACCAGAATTCCGAGTTCTTTTGGCCTCAGTCCGGCCGCGTAGGGGGCGCTTGCGGGCGGCTTCGCGCCCCCAGTTCCAGATCGTTTTGGCCCCACCCCGATCGGGTGGTTCTAGCTAGTGGCGGCGGGGGCGGGTGGCCCGAATGGCTCCATGAGGTCCGGCGGCTCCCCCTTCTCGGGATGCACGATCCTGAGCAGTCCCTCATCGTGCAGGTGGAGCATCGCCCGTACAGTCCGACCATCAGGGCGATCCCCCATCACACTCATGCCGGTGATCCTGCCTCGGGCTGACACCGTTGCCGTACTCGCCCGTCGGCTGTCACGGGGGTGGCCATCCGATGTTGCCCCGGTCCTACTCCAACCCCGTAACCGGGACGACACCAGATCAGTGAGTCGCCAGCCGAACGCCTGCGCGGAAGGCTTCCATCGCGCTACGGCCCCAGACCATGATCGACCACAGCATTACGGCTGCCCCGCTACTACTCGCCGTCGAGCCCAGAGTCTATTTCCCGATCAATAACAGCTTCGGTCCCCCGGACGAGGAACGTGTTTACTGCGGAGTAGGCGGTGCTGACCTGGGAGCGAAGCTCGGCGAGTTCCGCGTGAAGGACTGCAGTGCCTGTGCTGCCGTAGAGGGCATCGCGGATGCGCTGCGTGGATTCCGATAGCTGGTCTGCGAGGGGGCCGGAGACGGGCCCGCTAGATTGCCGAGTCGTCGGTAGGCGACCCCCCAGACGGTACAGAGCCGAGGTGAACTCCTTATATTCCGCCTGCAGCTGGTCGTCGTAGCGCTGGGCATCGACAGCTCGCCCGTTCTGCAGATCCGCGATGACATGCTGCGAGATGGTCAACCAGGCCCTAGCTGCGACGCGTGCTGTGGCGATGATTTCCAGCGTGAGCGCGTCGTCCGCGCGATCCGCCGCGACCGCTGCTGCAGTGGCGTCGTCGCGGTGTTTCGCCCGTTGCACCAGGAGGGCGCCGGCGGCTCCGAGGCCAGCACCGCCGAGGCCGCTGATCGTCGCCAGGATCGTCTCCGCCATCGCCATCCGGTGATCGTCCACCGTGTACGGCAAGGACCACAACGCCCTCGCGTAAACTGGCCGAGACCTTGCGACCTGGCGCATTCCGGCTGTGGGTGTCGGTTGACGGCGGTCTCCGTAAGCTCCCCGTGTGCGGCCACTTACCGCGCAATTTATGGCCACGGGTTTCCCCGCGTACGGCCAGATTTCTCCCCGCTCGCCCCGAGTAGTTCCGCTCGGCGACGCTGGAGCGGGTGAAGAACAGCAGGGAGATCATGGAGATCCTTGAGGCATACGACCTCACGGGCAGTTACCGTGCCGCGGCCGAGTTGGCCGGGTGCGACCACCACACGGTGGCCCGGTATGTGAAGATGCGGGCCGCAGGCCAGAATCCTGACCAGCGCCGTCACCGGGCGAGAGCGATCGACGACTATCTGCCGAAGATCGAGGAACTGGTGGTCCGGTCGCAGGGCCGCATCCGTGCGGACGTGGTCCACAAGAGGCTCGCCGCGATGGGCTTCACCGGCGGGGAACGCACCACCCGCCGCACGGTCGCCGAGGCAAAAGCCCAGTTCAGAGCCGGTCGGCGCCGTGTCTACCGGCCGTGGGTGACCGAGCCCGGACTCTGGCTGCAGTACGACTTCGGCGACGGTCCGGTGATCAAGGGCCGCAAGACCACTCTGTTCTGCGCGTGGGTGGCCTGGTCCCGTTTCCGGGTGGTGATACCGATCTGGGACAAGACGCTGCCGACGATCACCGCCTGCCTGGACGCCACATTCCGCAGGATCGGCGGAGTGCCCGCCTACGTCCTCACGGACAACGAGAAGACGGTCACCATCGACCACGTCGCCGGGATCGCGGTCCGCAACCCGGAGATCGTCGAGGTCGCCCGGCACTACGGCACGACCATCCGTACTTGTCTGCCGGCCGACCCGGAAACCAAGGGCGGCAGCGAGTCCACGGTGAAGATCGCCAAGGCCGACCTGGTGCCCAGGGACGTGAACCTGCGCGAGCAATACAAGACGTTCGGCGAGCTCGAGGCCGCCTGCCGGACCTTCTGTGACGAGGTCAACTCCCGAACTCACAAGGCGACGCGGCGCAAGCCCGTCGAGCGGCTCGCGGAGGAACGCCAGCGGATGCACCCGCTGCCGCGCCGGCCGTTCACCGCAGCGTTCGGCACCACCCGCAGGGTGACCTGGGAATCGACGATCTCGGTCGACGCGGTCCGCTACTCGGTCCCGCACGAGCTGATCGACACCCGGGTCTGGGCCCGTTTCCACGGCGACGAGCTGATCGTCACCGCCGTCGAGGAGAACGGATCGGCCCGCGAGGTCGCCCGCCACCACCGCGGCCAGCCCGGCTCTCCGGTCCTGGACGACACCCACTACCCGCCGCGCGAGGACAAGGAGGCCGACCGCATCCCGAGAGCCACCTCCGCGGAGGAGGCCGCGTTCCTCCAGCTCGGACCCGGCGCCGCATCCTGGCTGATCGAGGCCGGCTCGGCCGGAGTCCGCCGCATCAAGGCGAAGATGGCCGAGGCCGTCGCCCTCTCAAAGCTCTACTCGGTCGCGGAGGTCGACCGCGCGCTCGGCACTGCCGCGGTTACCGCCCGCTTCGCCGAGAAGGACCTGTTGTCGATCCTCGACTACCAGGCCGTCCACGAGCACGCCGAGCCCATCCGCCGCAGCGAGGACCACTCCCTGCAGCCGGGCACTTCCGCCTGGTCCTCCTTCGGCGCCACCACCACGACCGCCTCGAACATCTCCGAGTACGACGAAAGCGACCAGCTCTGATGGCCACCCCTCTCCGCACCGTTCCCGGCTCGGGCGGCGACCCGCTCGCCGAGTCCATCGAACTGACCCGGCGACTCAAACTCCCTCACATCCGACGGTCGTTGACCGACATCATTCCCACTGCCAAAGCCCAACGCTGGGACCCGGCCGAGGTCGTCCGCGTCCTTCTCTCCGAGGAGGCGGCCGGACGCGACCGAGCCAACCTCCACACCCGACGCAAGCGGGCCGGCTTCCCCACCGGCAAGACCTTCGGGGACTGGCACGAGAACAAGTCCTCCATACCCAGGGCCACCCAGGACGCCCTCAAGAGCCTCGAATGGGTCGGCCGCCGGGAGAATTTTTGTATCTGCGGCCCGTCGGGCACGGGAAAGAGCCACTTCACGGAAGCGCTCGGACAGACCGCGGTCGAGGCCGGCCTGACCGTCGCCTGGTTCACCATCGAGGACCTCGGCGCCCTCGTCCGCCGCCACCGCGCGGACGACTCCATCGCCCGAGCCCTCGCGAAGATCGTCCGATCCGACCTGATCATCGTCGACGACATCGGCCTGCTGCCCGTCTCCCCGGACGCGGCCGAGGGCTTCTACCGGCTGGTCGATGCCGCCTACGAACGGCGCTCGATCGCGGTTTCGAGCAACCTCCACCCCTCTGGATTCGACGAGATCATGCCCAAGACCCTGGCCACCGCGACCGTCGACCGCCTACTCCACCATGCCCACGTCACCGTCACGCAGGGTGACTCGTTCAGGTTCACCGAGGCCACCACCGGAAAGGGAGTGAAGCCCTTCAGCTAACCCACACCAACCGATGGCGGGGAGATTATCTGGCCGCCACCGGGGACACCCACGAGGCCACCAGCGGGGCAGATCACTGGCCGCCCGCGGGGAGCACTACGAGGCCGTTGACAGTCGGTGGGAGACGTCACCGTGGTCCTGTACGACACGGCATGACGCGAACTGCCGTTTTCACTGCCGCCCCGCACCCTCACCGTTCTCGCCATCGCCTATGCCGGCAAGTAGCGAGCAGCCCCGGGCCCTGTGTCAGGGCCGTTTCGTGTCCGGGGTCCGGTGGAGAGCGTCCCGTGCCTTCCGCGACAAACCCAACCCGGCCTCCCGACACGACCGTGCATCCGACCGACACGGCCCCGACATGACCGTGAACGGCGGACCACACCCTGTCGTCGCGAGGCGGACGGCCCACGGCAATTTGTGCACGTCGCCGGGTGTTGGGGGTGGAGCCAGATCAACTTCGTACACCCAGCGGAGCCAATTCCCCTTCGCACCCTGGGGCCCAAAGAGCTCGTAACAGGATCTTGCGATTCGTTGGGGTAGGCGTGTCCGGCGTAGGCTTGGGAAAGCGGCTTCCCGGCACCGCAGCCGCCATCAGGA